>NZ_NFIE01000024.1:0-26110 GCF_002161605.1 [Collinsella] massiliensis
ACCTCGCGAACGCCCCCGGCAGCATCCCGCTCTCCTCGAGGTCCGCGAGGATCCTCCCCCTGTCCTCCCTCGGGTACATCGCCCCTCCCATCCGGCGGTCCAGGATTCCGCCGCGCTTCCGAAACGAACGGTTTATAGGCGCCCCTCGGAGTAGCACGGGGCTACGCGCCAGCAAACCCGCAGGTAGCGCGGTTGCCAGATTTGCGGCTACTTGAGCACCCCCGTATAAAACGCTCGTTTCGCTCAATTTGGGTTTTGGAAGGGTGCGCAGAAGGAGCGTTAGGCGGCGCGGCGCGCCCGGATGGGCCTCCGAGCGCGCCGCGATGCGCCCTATTCCGAGACCGAGTACACCCAGCGCACCACATCGCCGTCCGAGAGCACGTAGTTGCTCGCGCTCGTCGCCGGCTGCGCGCCGTTCACCTGGTAGATCCAGCCGCTCGTGGCGCCGTGCTCCTTCTCGGCGAGGCCGCCGATGGACATGACGTAGACGCCAAACTGCGACGTGCTCGCGTTCACGGAGACCCCAAGCGCGCACAGGGCATCATAGGCGGTCGCGCCGCGTTCGAACGTGTACGTGCCGCTCGCCGAGACGGGGCTTCCCACCTGGGACGAGTCGATGCTCACGGAAATGGTCACCGTCTGCGAGCTCTCCGCGCCGCCTGCGGCTCCCGGGTTCGATGCGCTCGCGCCGCCCTGGGAGCTGGAGGAGTTCCCGCCGGAAGTAGCGTCCTGGTTGGATGAATTGCCCTGCTGTGAGCTCGCAGAGGACGTATCCTGCGCGGATGCACCGTCCGTCTGCTGAGCGGCAGCGCCATCCGCCTCGGAGGCATCGGCTGTACCCGCGTCCGTCGCGAGCTCCTCAGCCGTGGTGGCGGCGGACGAAGACCCGGCAGCCTGGACGGACTCCTCCGTGGTCTGGAAGAGCCAGGCGACCGACCAGCCGCCGTCCGCGCCGGGCCGCACGAAGCCCAAACACGCGACCACGATCACAAGGCATACCGCAATGCCCACGCCGGCGATGATGGCGCGGCGACGTCCCCCGTTCATCAGCGACCTCCCTGACGCTTGCCGAGGCCAAGAAAGAGCCCGATCGCGGCGATTCCCACGATGCCCGCGCCCACGCCGGCGATTGCCCAGAGGTTCATCCGGGACTCCGCGGGGGCCGCGAGCATGCGCGTCGCAACCGCTCCGCCCGCCTCGTCGGCCGAGGTCGCGACGGCCTCCGCCCCAGCGGCGTCAGCGGCAGCCTCTTCGCTGGCGCCGAGCGGCGTCGCGGCGGGAGCGACCGTGCCCACCGGGGTCATCAGGCTGGCACCGGGGGTGCCAGCGGGCGTGCCGCCCGCTGACGAGACCTTTCGCCAGCCAGCATGGAGCGTCATGCTCTCCGATACCGGCGTGGAGAAATCCCAGGCATGCGTACAGGCGGAATCGGTGAACCATCCGGTAAACACGTACCCAGGCCTTGTCGGCTTCTCAGGCTGCTGCACAAGCCCTCCGACCGGCACATAGACGGGAGCAACCTCGCTGCCGCCATGGGTATCGAACGATACGCTAACCTGGGCACGGCCGGAAAGCTTGAACAGCACGCCGGAGTCATTGAAGTAGTAAAGCGCGCCCTCGGGGTCGCAGATGACCGAAGCGATGCAGTACTGCTGCTCATCTGCATCGGGCACGTAGAGCTCGCGCGCCGCCGCATCGCCCACGCGATAGACGTACACGCCGCCCGGCAGGGCGTTGCAGGTGAAGTAGACGTAGGTGCCGTCCGCCTGCGTCGAGACCAACGGCGAGCTCTGCGCCGCGCCCTTCCCGCCGCGCACCGTGCGATCGACCGCGAGCGAATCCCCATCGATTACGGACAACGTGCCGTAGCCCTGGGCATCTACGCCGCAGACGAACACCTTGCCACCCGCGACCGCGGGCGTGGACGTGGAGGCCGCGGCGAATGAAACCGAACCCGCGAGCGCGAGCACATCGCCCGAGCGAACGACCTTATGCAGCGAGCCATCGCGCGCGACCGCGAAAAACGCATTCGGATCGGACTCGGAGACGACGATTCCCGCACGGCATGAAGCACCGATGGAGACTTGGGAGAGAACACCCCCCGTCTCGCCATCGATAAGCGACACGCGCCCGGCATCGTCGCCGATCACGATGTCATCACCCGATGCCACGGCACCTGCCCAGTAGTACCCCTCGAGTGTTCCCGTATCGGCGCTCTGCGCGGAGCGCTCCCACTTGACGGATCCGTCCGCCACGGAAACGCACACCAGCGCACCCGCGGTGCTGGGATTATCGTTCGAGCCGGGCACTCCGAACGCCGCATACACATAGCCATTGGATACCGTAAGCGTCGACGTAGCTTGGTAGGACGAGTCATCGAAGAGCCGCTGCGACTTCCAGACCGCCGTCAGCGTATCCGCCGTGAACGCCGTGAGCGTACCGTCATCGGCGGGCACGATGATGAGGCCATCCGCGTAGACGGGACGGCAGAAATACGCGATGGGAGCACCCACCTCGACCGATACAAGCAACGCTCCCGTTGCGCCATCGACCTTGCGAAGCGTACTGCCCACCACGAGGTACACGTCGCCGTTAACGATGATGGGGGCAGGTTCGCCCTCGTTGGCGCCGAAATCGTACGTCCAATCGAGACCCGCAGCCTCGGTCGGTGTCGGGGCGATCGTCACCGCGCCCGATGCGGTGCCGGATGCGAAGGGCCAAGAGGAGTCGTAGTCGGGACGCGGCGCATCGGGGGTGAGCTCGGTGTCTTCGCCATCATCGATTTCCGGAACCTTGTTGAAGGCGCCGTAATACATGGTAAGCGTGCTTCCCGGGTTCAGAGATAGATACTCAATCCATACATCCGCCCCCTCACCGTCGACCGCGAAGTACCATGCGTCGCCGTCTACGAGCCAGGTGTTATCGTCAACGGCGCCGGAGACGAGCGGCTCTCCGCCGGGTGCAGTGATGCTAAAGATTCGATGCATGGAATCGTCATCTGGGGCAGCCTCGAATTCGTGCGCGAGCCCGAGCTCATCAAGAGCGGCATTGATGACATCGAGCGTAGCGGAGGAATCGTTGATCGGGATATCGACCGTTCCCCAATCCTGCGGATCGCCCGCGGCATCACGACCGATCACGTTGATGGCAACGCTGCCCTGGCCAGGATCCTCTGCGGGCAGTTCGTCGCCATATGCAGAGTAATAGAGCGCAATGGAATCGCCGGGCTCAAGCTCGATACTACCTGCGCCCGTCTCCGCAGCCGTGCCGTTCTGGAACAGCTGCCAATACCTCCCCGTCTCCGCATCCCAGCCAAGCACGCTTCCGTCCGGCGAGGTGATGGTCGAAAGATAGTAGTCGCTTGTACCCTGGCCCGTCGCTTCGTGGGCGAGACCTTCCTCATCGAGTATCCGCTCGATAAGATCGGCTGCCGTAGAGCCCTCTTCGACCGTATAGGAAGCTTCAGGAACCCACACCTGCGTGTTCCCGGCGGCATCGGCTCCGATGATGGTTGCGGTGACCTCGATCTCGTCCGCGGCCACATCGACTTGATCGGACGATGCTTGCGGAGACGACGGGGAACCGACTTGTCCGGCTCCGCTATCCTGGCTGCCGTCCTCACTTACCATAGATGCCGAAGCGTCGGACACTTCCTCCGTCTCAGGCTCAGAGGATACTTGGTCGCCCTCGATGGATGGCTCGCTCAATTCGACTTGCTCGTCGTTCGCTTCCTCCTCGACGGCCGCCGCCCCGCTCGCCGCGGCGGCCTCCCCTGCCCAGGCTTGCGCGGGCACCAGGCTGAACGCGAGCAGCGCGCTGAGCGATGCCGCGAGCGCGCGGCGCGCGAGACCGGCCACATGGGAGCCGCGCGCGCCACCAGCGAACACGCCGCCCCGCGCCCCCGCCTCGTTCACCAATACATCTGTTCCATTCGGATTGCGGCGCATTGCGCGCCGCGTGCATCCAGCCATGCCGGATTCCTTTCCCCCAGGGCCTGGCACCTGCTCCGTTCGCGGTGCATACGATGTGAGGCGATCCGGCTTATCGCTGCTGTGCCGACGCGTCGCCGCCCGATCTACGGCGCGCTTCCCGCGGCACGCGAATCACGGTTACTGGTATAGCCGAGGCTTCGCACCCCGTTCCCCTGGACGGCCGAGGCCGCCCGTGCGTCTCCGCACCAACATCGAGGCCAATGATTGCGTGAGGCCTATGCTATCACAGCCGACCACCGCGAGCTGCGCGTCCGCCGCCACGCGACAGGCTGTACACGGGTGCCTCGCGAAACCCTCAAGCCTTAACCTTAAAGGTGAAGTTTAAACTCCATCGTTTCTTAACGATTCATTGAACGCGCAGGTCGCGCCCTATCCTAAACCTTCAACTTGAGCCTTAAACTTTAATCAGGGGGTTATTAATTACTTCGACCATACTATAATCGTTCTCGCGTTTCAGGCAACCAGATTGTCGAGGACATCTATGCGTGACACACACCGCTCTATCGTTCGCGTGATCGCCCGCCGGCCCGCCCGTGCCCTCACGTGCGCGGCGCTCGCCGTGGCCTTCGCCGCGACCCCTGCGCTCTCCCCCGTCTCCGCCTACGCGGTCTCGGCCGAGACCCAGGCAGAGCTCGAGGCGGCCACCTCCCAGGTCGAGGACTCCGCCGCCGCCTATGACGAGGCCGCTTCTAAGCTCGAGGACCTGCAGAAGCAGATCGACGAGAACACCGCCGAGATCGAGCGTCTCGAGCAGGAGATTCCCGAGCAGCAGGCCGCTGCCAGCGCCGCGATGCGCGACATGTACAAGTATCGCCAGGGCTCCAACCCGCTCGTGAACATCATGGTGGGCTCCGAGAGCATGAGCGACTTCATCACCACCTGCGCCTACATGGACCAGATCCAGAGCTCCAACACCGAGGCCATCGAGTCGCTGAACGAGATGCAGGCCGAGCTCGAACAGCGCAAGACCGAGCTCGATGCCCAGAAGCAGCAGCTCGAGGAGGAGAAGCAGGCTGCCGCCGATGCACTCGCCGAGGCGCAGGCGCTCCGCTCCGCCGCGCAGGCGCAGGCCGAGGCCGAAGCCGCCGCCGAGCTTGCCGCCGCCGCGAACGACACGTCCGCCGGCGAGGGTTCCGGCGTGAGCGGCGACAACCCCTACAGCTCCGCCGACCAGGGCGGCCAGACCGCCTCGACCGTCGTGAACTCCGGTGCCGTGAACTGGAACATGTCGCGTGACGACTTCGTCAACGAGTGGACTGGCCGCATCGACGCGTACCTCGCGGGCTCCCCGCTCGCCGGCTACGGCCGCGCGTTCGCCGATGCCGCGTGGACCTACGGCGTCGACCCGCGCTGGTCGCCCGCGATCGCCTGCATCGAGAGCACCAAGGGCCTCTACTGCGCGAACACCTGCAATGCCTGGGGCTGGACGGCCGTGGGCGGCGGGTTCGTGAGCTTCGGCAGCTGGGAAGAGGGCATCTACGAGCACGTGAGCTACCTGCGCGACATGTACGGCACGACCCTCACGCCCGCCGCCGCCCAGCGCTACTGCCCGCCCACCTGGCAGGACTGGTACAACAAGGTCGGCAACGAGATGAACCGCATGTAGCCTCGCGAGTCATTGGGGACGGGTTCGATTGACTCAGCCCCCAGCACCATACTGATATCAAAAGCCCCGCCCCGCGCGGGGTTTTTCATATGCGCCGAAACCCACGCGACCCGGTGCCCCACCGCAACCGACGGGGCACTGGGTAGTGTCATACGCCGTTCATGCGCCTATGCAGCCGGCGGTCTCTGCAAGCGACCGCCCGCGCGGGACGCTCTAGAGGTACTCCTCGATGACATCGCCGCTCTCGAGGTCGCGCGCCTGCGCACGCGCGCCGCTGCTCGAGATGTCCTGGCCGTTCTCGAGCACGAGCAGGTGCCCGTTCACCACGGCAGCCGTCGGGTTGTAGTAGTCGATATCGGTCGCGAGCGTGGTCGCGTCACCGCCCGAAAGCGGCACGGTCATGAGGTCCCAGCTCGTGATGTCATACTGTTCGACGGTGCCGTTCTCGAGGTAGACCGTGTCGTCGGACACCGCGAGCATCCTGATCCACTCATCGGTCCGGCCCGCGTACAGCGTCTCGTCCTCACCGGTCTCGGGATCGATGACCCTGATGTTCTGCGCGCCCGCCACCGTGTTGTAGAAGCAGCCCACGATCTTGCCGTTCGCGAGCGCAAGGTCGGTGACCGACTCGCCCTCGCCCATGAATACGCGCGAGGTGTCGCTGCCGTCCAGGTTCGCCACATAGATCGACGAATAGTTCTGCGCGCTGGAGTTGTAGGTGTTCTGCACGTAGTAGATCTTCTCCGGCGTCACGATGACGCTCGCGTAATTATCATCGAGCGTGCACTCCGTGCGCGGCTCCTCCTCGCCGTTGGCATCGATGCTCACGACGCGCATGGTGGAGATGTCGGCGTCGTAGGAGCCCTCGCTCAGCACGAGGTACGCGCGGTCGTCATAGGCGTAGAGCCCGCGCACCATGGTGTAGGCATCGTCGTCACCGCTCTGGTTGGTCAGGTCGAGCACCAAATGATCGCCCTGGCCATCACCGGTCACGCAGCGGAGCTGTGTATACGAGCTCGTGTTGTTGAAGCTCTGCGCGACGTAGTAGACGAGGTTACCGCTGGCGGCGATGCGCGTCACATAGAACTTCGGCGCCTCGTACGTGAGCGTGGGGTCGTCGGGCACGACGAGCACGTCCTCGAGCTCGGAGCCCGGCTTCGCGCGCACGATCGCCTGGCGCGTCACGCAGTAGAAGTAATCCCAGCCGTCCGCGCTCGAAGCGAGGCCGTAGCTCAGGCTCGCAGCATTCGCCTGCTCGTCGACTTCGTTGCTGTCGCCGCCGAAGAAGGAGCCGAACACGCCCGGCAGGACGAAGACCGCGAGAGCGATGACGGCCACCGCGACGACCGCGATGCCCGCGAGCGCAACGGGCAGCTTGCTGTGCTTGCGCGGGGCATGCACGTCGCCCGGGGCGACCACGCGCGTGCCCGTGACGGCCGAGGACGCGGTCGAGCCGCTTCCCGTGCCCGAATCCGCGATGGGCTCTTCGGTTGCCGCGGGCGCTGCGCTGGTGTCTGCGGCGCCGGTGCTCGCGGCTCCGGTGTCCGCGAGCAGGTCTTCAACCGGCGCGGAGGCTTCGGTCTGCGTGTCAGCCGCGGGCGCGCTCTCCTTCGCCGCATCCTCCGCCGGGGCCGGCTCCTGCACGACCACCGCCGGCAGCTCCGCCCCGCAGAAGGAGCAGAACTTCGCACCGTCAACGTTCTTCTTACCGCATTTCGGACAGAACATGATGACCTCCCCACCCGAGGGCGCATGCGCGGAACTCTTTCGTCCATTGTAGCAAGCGCGGGTGGGGCGCGGTCACGCACGCCACAGGGTTACCGCCCCGAAACTGATAAAAAGGTGTCTGACACCATTTTATCAATCAGACGCGGGCGCGGGACTTCGGGCGGATCGCGCCGCGATCGCAGCGGTTCCCCCACGAGTCGATGAGGTCGGCGTCGCGATACACGCACACGATCTCGCAGTGGTTCGCGCAGTGCCCGCACACCACCTCGCGCGTGCGGAACTCGAAGTCGTCGATATCGAAGCGGAACGGCTCGGAGCGCAGCACCGGGGCATCGGCCGCGAGGAGCGCCGCGCCGAAGCAGCCCATGAGGTGGCCGTCGGGGTCGACGAGCACCGGCATGCCGAGGGCGTCCTCGAACGCGCGCACCACGCCCACGTTCTTCGACACGCCGCCCTGGAACACCACGGGCGCCTCGATCTTCTTGCCTTTGCCCACGTTGTTCAGGTAGTTCGTCGCCACCGCGCGGCACAGCCCCGCGATGACGTCCTTCTTCTCGTAGCCCACCTGCAGCTTGTGCACGAGGTCGCTCTCGGCGAAGACCGTGCAGCGCGCGGCGATGTTCGCCGGCTTCTCGCTCGTGAGCGCGATCTCGCCGAACTCCTCGACCTCCACGCCCAGGCGGTGCGCCTGGCTCGAGAGGAACGACCCCGTGCCCGCCGCGCAGAGCGTGTTCATGGCGTAGTCCACGGCGATGCCGTTCTCGATGCAGATGATCTTGGAGTCCTGGCCGCCGATCTCCAGGATGGTGCGCACGTCCGGGTGCAGGAAGGTCGTGCCCACCGCGTGCGCCGTGATCTCGTTCTTCACCACCTGCGCCTCGAGCATCGCGCCCACGAGGCGGCGCGCCGAGCCCGTGGTGCCGATGGACATCACCTGCACCTCGTCCAGGTCGATCTGGCCGCGCAGGTCGTCCACCACGCGGCGGCACGCGCCCGCCGGGTCGCCCTCGGTCCACAGGTAGCTGCGGGCGATGATCTTCTTGTCCTCGTCGATCACCACGCCCTTCGTGGAGATGGAACCGGTATCGATGCCGAGATATGCCTTCATGAGCGAACCTTTCTCATCGCGATCATGTCGTAGAACGCCTCGAGGCGCGTGTCGAGGCCGGCGTCCGAGGTCTGGGTGTCGAAGGTGAGGAAGAGCACCGGCACGCGGTAGTCGCGGGAGAGGCGCTGCAGCACGGGCATGACGTCGATCTCGGGCGTGCAGCCGGCCGACTTGATGTGGATGATGCCGTCGTAGCCCTCCTCCGCGTAGCGCTTCGCCCACGCGATGTTGAAGGTCGAGGTGGGCCCCATGTCGTAGGAGCTGTACTCGGCGATGGCCGCGCGGGAGGCCTCGGCGTTGTAGTGCAGGTTGAAGCGGCTGATGGACATGCAGTTCGACACCTCCACGCCCAGGTCGAGCAGCTTGCGCTCCACGTCGAGGTTGCTCGTGGGGTCCTGCGCGGTGTAGTACTCGCCCACGATGCCCACGCGCACCGGGTGCTCCGGCTTGTCCAGGGGCAGCGCGTCGAAGGCGTCCATCGCCCGGCGAAACCCCGCCTCGATGTCCGCGTTCGTCTGCGCGGCGTCCATGTCCGAGAGGAAGCTGCGGCGCACGCGGTCGAACGACCCGGGCTCGACCTCGAAGGCGGCGTTGGCGAGGTAGCGGTCGCGCACCGCGTCGATGTGCTCGACCATGCGGTAGGCGCCGTAGAGGCTCTTCACGCCGTGCGCGATGGAAAGGTCCGGGTTCACGACCTTCTTGCAGTACGCCACGTAGTCGCGGACCTTGCCCGTCGCGACGTCCGAGAAGTTCAGCATGCGGAAATCCCCGTACCCCGCGTCGCGCAAGATCATCTCGGCGAGCTCGCCGTAGTAGTTGAGGCGGCAGAAGCCCGTGACCTGCACGAGCACGTCCGCGCCCGCGTCGAGCGCCGCCACGTAGTCGCCCATGATGTGCTTGAACGGCGTGCACACGTAGTCCGCGCTCATCTCGGCGCCGCGCTCGATCGTGGCGCGCGTGGGCGTGGGCGTGGGCACGTAGTCCGCGTCGAGCACCTGCTCGGCGAAGTAGCGGAACGCCGGCCCGTAGGAGCGGAAATGGAAGAACGCGACGCGGTGGCGCGAGTGGCGGTCGCGCTTGCGGTGCTTGCCGGTGAAGAACAGCGGCCGGGGCTCGCCGGGCTTGAGCGTGATGCGGCCGCGCTCCTCGCGGGGCTCGCGGGCGCAGGGCTCGCCGGCGCTCTGCTCGGGTTGCGAGGCGATCTTACGCATTGAGGTACCCGCCCTTCTTCTGGTAGGAAAGGATGTCGACGAAGCTCTCCACGCGCGTCTCGACGCCGGCGGTGCCCGCCTGGGCGTCCACGGTGAGCGTGAGGATGGGCTTGCCCTTGATGCAGCGCTCGATAGCGTCGTCGGCCATGGAGTCCGGGCCGCACGGATAGGCGCTCATGAGCACGATGCCGTCGATGTGCTCGTGCAGCATGAGGATCGAGCCGATGAGCTCGCGGTTCACCATCCACGGGATGGAGTGCGAGAACTCATAGCTGCGCTTGAGCGCGCGGGCGCGATCCGTCTCGTCCGCGAAGAGCACGCACGCGCCCAGGTCGCGCAGGGCGTCCTCCACCACGCCGCCCACGAAGGGGTCGTGGCTCACGTATGGGTGCGCCGCGACGAGGATGGTGAGCGGGCGCTCCGCGGCGGGCAGCTTGCCCAGACTCTTCACGAGCTTCTCCTGCTCGCGCGCCATGGCCTCGTCGTAGGAGCGCTGCGCCGTGCGGGCGGCCTTGTAGGCACGCGCGGCCTCCTTGCGGCTCGCGCCGAAGCGAGCGGCGAGGCCCTTGAAGGCGGCCTCCTCCGTCTCGCCGCGCAGCTCGTCGATGCGCAGCGAGATGATGCGCACGGGCTTCCCCGCCACCGCGAACGCGTTCGCCGCGAGGTCGGGCAGCGCCTGGAACTTCGTGCAGAACGTATCGAAGCGGCCGTAGCCCATGAGGCTCGGCACGAAGACCGCGTCCACGCCGGCGTCGATGAGCGCGCTCACGTGCCCCAGGAAGAGCTTGGAGGCCAGGCAGCACTCGTCGACGGAGAGCCGGTCGCCCACCTCGAGCGTGCCGCGGTCGGACGGCTCGTCGAGCACGACATCGCGCCCGAGCTGCTCGAAGAACGTGCGCCAGGCGATACCGTAGCGGTAGTACAAGAGGGCGCGCGGGATCCCGACGCGCCGCACATCGACAAGATCGGCCCGCTGGCCGAATTCTAATGACATAGACACCCCAATCGTCGATAGTGGAGTATTTTACGCACGCGCGCGGCGGGGTCAACCGTGGGTACGCAAACGCCGTGCTTGCGAGCGGGCGCTATCACACGGGAAGGACGATACTCGCGACGACGATCGCGAGCACCGCGATTCCCAGGTAGATCGCGATGGCTTTCGCGTCCTGCCTGCGGGTTCTTCGCGCGAGCGCGGGAGCGAAGCGCTCGAACGGCCGGCGGTCGAGCATGAGGTAGAGCGCGCCCAAGATGATCGGGTACGTTACGAGCCAGATGATGCAGAAGTTGTACCAGAACGGCTCTTGGGCGAGCGATCCATCGGGCTCGACCGTCGAGATGCAGGCCTGCCAGAAGAAGGCGATGGCAACGAGCACGAGCGCGCCGTTTCGCAGCCAGGTGCGCCAGGGAGCGCGCGGGCGGCGCGGCAGCGCCGGCGCGGGCGTCTCGCGAGGGACAGGCGCGGGCGGCAGGTCGACGGTGGCGCCAGGGGCGGTGGGCGCCGGGGTTGCTGCGCGCGACGGGGCGGCGACAGGTGCGGGGGCGGCGGAGGTCACAGCGGGCGTCGCCTGGGCGCGCGGCGCGGATTCCGCATCCCGAGATGCATCCGTCGCCGCAAGGAACGCCTGCTTGAGGGCATCGGCGCTCGCGTAGCGCGCGGCGGGGTCGAAGGCAGCCGCCTTCAGCACGACCTCCGCCAGCACCGGCGCAACGCCGCGCGCGGCCAGCGCGTCCGCCGCGGGCAGCCCCTCGGGCTCTGTCCCCGTCAGGCAGAAGAGCAGCACCATGCCGAGCGCGTAGACATCGCTGCGCACGCTCGTCTGCCCGAAGCCGAACTGCTCGGGCGGGGCGTAGGCGCGCGTGCCGAAGCGGACGGTGTCCGCGCCCTCGCCTGCGCGGTAGCGGCGCGCGATGCCGAAGTCGATGAGCGTCGCCGAGACGCCGTCCGACCGGTTCGAGATGATGATGTTCGCGGGCTTCACGTCGCGGTGGATGAGCGGCGGGTCGATGAGGCCGTGCAGCTCGGATACCGCGTCGCAGACCTCCGGGAAGAGCGCGCGGGCGAATGCGGTGCCGCCGCCGTCGGCGCTGACGAGCGCGGCGAGCGTCGCCCCCTCGACGTACTCGGACACGACGACGAGCGCGTCCTCGGTCTTGTAGCAATCGATGATGCGCGGCAGGTGGACGAAGCGCATGCCCGCGCGCTGCAGCTCGAAGAGGGTCTCGTACGCCGCCCCGACGCCCTCGGCGCGCGCCAGGCGCTTGCGCACAAAGGGGCCGAGCTCCCCGCCGTTCGCCCCCTCGAACATGACGAGCTCCGTCGCGGCGGGCTGCGCGTTAGGGCCGGAGGGCGCCTCCCCCTCCGGGCTCAGGGGCCGCACCACGCGGTAACACGCATCGCGCTCGAGCGCTGCAAGGTAGCGCGCGAGCTCGTCCTGTTCATCTGCGTGTTCCCGAGAAGCCATCGTCCACCCGTCGCCGTTCGAACTGCCATGCTTCGAGCCTACCACGGACGAACGTAAAATAACCCCAGGGGGTTTTTTGACATGGACGGCGCGCGCAACTCCATGCCGGCGCTTAGCCGAGCGTGGCCTCGCCGAAGCGATAGAGCTCCTCGTTCACCTTCTGCAGCGAATAGCTGTGGTCGATGCTGAAGATGATGATCGCGTCGCGCCGATCCTTGCAATAGAGCTCGTTCGCCCCGGCCGCCTTGAGCAGCCGGTTCGTCTCGCGCAGGGTGAGCGCCATGGCGAACGCGATCTGCAGCACCTTGTCGCGCGAGGGGTTGCGCTGCCCCTTGAAGATCTGGTACCCGAAGGTCTCGTTGAGGTTGGCCATGCGGACCACCTGCGAGCGCTTGAGGTGCTTGCGCTCAAGCAGCTGGGAGAGGTAATCGGGCAGCGTCGGAGCGGTCGCGGGACGCCCGTCCAAGAAGGCGTCGATGCTCGGCGCCGCTATGAGCTCGTCGAGCAGTTCCTCGGTCAGTCGCTCGGCCACGATACCCCTCCCCTCGATACGCGCTTAGAATCCCATCACATCGATGAGCTCGTACGAGGCGACCTCATCGGGCGAGGCAGTGCCGTACGCCTCGAACTTCCACACGCCGCCGGGCTGCAGGTTGTTCGTGTTGGCGAGCGCCGTCCCCACCTGCGCACCGTCCGCGTCGTACAGGTTGTATTCGACCTGAATATAGCTCACCTCGTCCTCGGTGTTGTTCGTGAGCGTGCCATCGATGAAGACCGCGTAGGGGTTCGAGGTGTCCATCGCCTCGTCCGTGATGGTGTACGGCTCCTGCTCCTCAGCCTGCTGGGTCTCTGCCTGCCCCGCGGCGTCCGGAGCGTCGGCGGAGTCGGAGTTCCCGCCGAGCGCCGTCCCCGCGACGCCGATCACCACGAGCACCGCGAGCACGATCAGCACGATCTTCCCGATGCCCTTTTTCCCGTTCTTGGCCATGATGTCATCCTTCCCGTTACGTGGAACGTCAGCCGGATCGCTCGCCGCGCGTCCGATCCTTGCGTTCACTGTATCGGGCGATTCCGCTCATTTCATTAGCTGCCAGCTAATGCGGACGTTTGGTTGCGTTGGGACATCCGGCGGCGGTCGTGAGACAATACCCCCTGCCCTATCCATCGCATCCAGCGGAGCATCTATGAATATCAACCACGCGATCCTGCACATCCTCGACGCGCAGTCGGCCGTCACGGTCTTCTCGGAGCAGGAGCTCGAGCTCGACACGCGCGCCGTGCGGTCGTTCGTCATGAAGCACCTCAAACGCGCGCGCAACGCCGCCGACAACCGCCCCGGCTCCTTCACCGAGGACAGCGCCTTCGCGGGCGAGCTCAAGCGCTACCTCTTCGGCGAGCGCGGGTTCGTCGACCTCTCGCAGCAGGTCGCGGAGTTCCTCACCGACCAGCTCACCCACGCCGAGAAGCCCTCGTCCGCCGACATCCTCGTCGCCGATTTCGAGGACGACGCCGACGAGCGCTGGTTCGCCATCCTCATCATGGAGAGCCGCATGGCCTTCATGCACGAGGTGGACAACGCGGCCGGCGGCGTCGTGGCCAAGATCGCGCGCCACCACGCCATCCTCCCCGCTCCCACGCAGAAGATCAGCTCCTACGCCCTCGTGCGCGCACGCGACCTTTCGGTGCTCTACCAGGACAAACCCCGCACGATCATGGGCTCTGAGACGCAACTCATCGTCGACGGCCTGCTCCAGTGCACCGCGGGCACCTCGGCCAAGGAGGTCATCGACGTCGTGACGCGCGCGGTGGCCGAGGCGGCGGAGGAGCACGGCGCGAACGCGGCGGTCGCGCTCGCCGCGACGAAGGCGGCCATGGTCGAGCAGGTGGAGGACGACGAGGAGCTGCCGCCCTGGGATATCGTCGACGAGGTGTTCGCCGAGGAGCCCGCCCTGCAGGCAAGCGTGCGCCAGAAGCTCGAGGAGGAGCACGTGCCCGAACGCGTGGCCGTCGAGCGCGCGCATGCCGAGCGGCCGAGCGTGCGCAACCAGAAGATCCGCACCGACACGGGCATCGAGATCACATTCCCCGTCGAGATGGGGCGGAATCCCGAGTTCATCTCGTTCAAGAACGAGCCGAACGGCCTCATCTCCATCGAGCTCAAGAACATCGGCGCCATCGAGAGCCGCTGACGCGGCGTACGCCGGGCGCGGAGGCTGCGCGCTGCCGGCGGGTGGCCATTTTTTCCGATTTTGTGACATCATTCCTGGAAAACGGCGGTGCGACTTCCCCACCGCCCTGGTAGACGACACGGATATCCCAGCTGTGGAGCCATCGCACCGCCCTTGCCGCAGGATCCGTGTCACAAAACGGGAAATAATGGCCACAAGACGCTTCGATGGGCGATTCGCCGCGCGCGGCGAGCTGTCGCAGCCCACATTCAGCGCCGATCGAGACGATTGCGCGCGGTTCACACCCCGCGCGCCTGGCCCCGGGCGGTTAATCGCCTTCCTTGGAACCGAGCCCGTCGAGCAGGTTGCCCGCGGCATCCGCCACCTTGTCGATGGTCGCGGTGCGCGCGAGGGCGCGAACCACCTCGCCCACGCATTCGCGCTGCTCCGGGTCGAGGGCGTCGACGGCTTCGCGCATCGCGGGCACGCTCGTCCGCCAGTCGTCGCGGATGTCGGCGAAGCGCTCGGCGCCGGTCGCGCCCAAGACGTCGAAAAGCGTGTCGATGAAGCGACGGCGCTCCTCGGGCTCGAAGCGGTTCATCCAGCTCTCGATCGTGCTCGAGAGGTAGCGCGCGCTCGCGGTGAGCCCGTCCGCGTAAACGAAATCTCGCCCCTCGACCTCCCAGAGGAAGGGGTTGTGCTGGAGGATCGAGACGCCCGAGCTCTCCACGACGCGCACGTCGGCGCCGTCGTCCATGATAAGCCCTATGACCGAGGATTTCGGCACCGTCTTCGCCACGCGCCCGCGCACGCGGCGGTACCCCTCCCCTTCGAGGAACGCGGGCGGAAAACCGGGACCGTCGTGGGAGAACGCCGCGAGCACGCGATCCTGCACCGTGCGCGGGACGGTCGCGGCGGCGTACACCGCAAGGTTCCCGCCCTTCGAATGCCCACCGAGGTACAGGGGACCCGCCACGCTGGACGCCACGCGCTCCACGTACGCGCGCGCCTCCTCCTGCGCCGGCACCGGGCAGGACGAGGCCATATTGAAGTCTTCCTTCCACCCCACGAGCGTGGAATCCGTCCCGCGGAACGCGAGGTAGGCCTCGCCCGTGGGCAGCAAAAACGTCATGGCGGCGAACTGCTCCTCGACGTCCGCATCCGTCTTGAAGCGCAGGCGCGTGAGCCGCACGCTGCGGAAGCGCGGGCTCGCGCACACGGCGAAGAGCAGCTCGCGGCTGCCGTCGGCATCGAAGCTCGTGCCGAACATCTCGTCGAAGTCCTCCGCGCGCATAAGCTCGTGCAGGGCGATGCCCTCATCGGTGCGCGCAGCCTCGAGCGCGGGCGTGAGGCGGAAGTACGCGAGCCACGACAGCACGAGGCTGTCCACTAGGCACAGCGGGCGCGCGTCGAAGCCGTCGAGCTGCGTCTGCGCGTAGGTGAGGAACGACCCGGGCTTCTTGTGCGCGCCGGACGCCTGCAGCGAGGACGGGGACGGCGCGGTGCCGTCCCCGTTCACCTCGTCGATGGATGCAGCAGCTGGGGCGGCGTCGCTGCCGGCCGCATCCCCCGGGAGCACCCGCTTCAGCGCGCCGGGGATGTCGGGCAGGTGGTCGGACAGCCTCGGCATGGCAGCCTCCTAGAGCTCGACCTCGATACCGTCGATGACGTCGCGCAGCGCCTTGGCGGAGCGGTGCAGCTCGGCGAGCTCTTCCTCATCGAGGGAGATGGGCACGCGGCACTCGACGCCGTCGCGGCCGACGATGGTGGGCATGGAGATCGCAACGTCGGAGATGCCGTACTCGCCCACCATGAGGGCAGAGATGGGCAGGATGCACTTCTCGTCGCGCATGATGGCGGTGCACAGGCGCTTCACGCTCATGGCGATGCCGTAGTACGTGGCATGCTTGCGGTCGATGATCTCGTAGGCGGCGTTCTTCACGTCCTCGGCGATGCGGCGCTCCGCCTCCTCGTGGTCGAAGTGGCCGCGCATCTCGCAGAAGTCCTTGAGCGGCACGCCCGCCACGTCGGCGCTCGACCACACGGCGAGCTCGGAGTCGCCGTGCTCGCCGATGACGTACGCCTCGACGTCGCGCGGGTCGACCCCCAGGTGCGCGCCGAGCGCCTCCTGCAGGCGCGCGGAATCGAGCACGGTGCCCGAGCCGATCACGTGGCCCTCGGGCAGGCCGGACATCTTGATGGCGGCGTAGGTGAGCACGTCGACAGGGTTGGACACGATGAGCAGGATGCCCTCGAAGCCGCTGTCGCGGATTTGCGGGATGATGCCCTGGAAGATGCGGACGTTCTTGTTCACGAGGTCGAGGCGCGTCTCGCCCGGCTTCTGGGCGGCGCCGGCCGTCACGACGATGATGGCGGCGTCCGCGGCGTCGGCGTAGTCGCCCGCGTAGATCTTCATGGGGGTGGCGAACGGCGTGCCGTGCGCGATGTCGAGCGCCTCGCCCTCGGCACGCGCGCGGTCGACGTCGATGAGCACCATCTCGGAGAACAGCCCGCTCTGCATGAGGGCGAACGCCGACGATGAACCCACGAAACCGCAGCCCACCACGGCTACCTTGCGATTGTTGACCATATGCAGCTCCTTATCTCTTCGCCGGCGCGCGACCCTTGCGGCGCGGCGGCACCTGCATGGCACAAGGCCTACAACCCGTTTCCTACCCAGTATCTCGTCGCTCTAAATCCCGGCGGCCTCGATGGCGTCGACGGCGGCGCGCAGCCCCTCGGGCGGCAGCACGAGCGCCATGCGCACGTAGCCCTCGCCCGACGGCCCGAAGCTCGCGCCCGGCGTCACCACGACGCCCGCACGCTCCATGAGCTCCTCGCAGAACGCCATGGAATCCGTGCGGCCACCGGGCAGCTTCGCCCAGACGAACATCGTGCCGTGCGCGTTCGGCCGCTCCCAGCCGATGCGCTCGAGGCCGTCGCACAGGGCGTCGCGGCGCTCCTGGTAGCGCAGGCGCTGCTGCTCGACCTCGTCGCGCGGGCCGGTGAGCGCGGCGATCGCGGCCTTCTGGATGGGGAAGAACATGCCGAAGTCGATCTGGCTGCGGAGCTTCGCGAAGGCGGCGACCACGTCCGGCCGGCCCACGATGAAGCCGATGCGCGCGCCCGTCACGTTGAACGACTTCGAGAGCGAGAAGAACTCCACGCCCACCTCGAGCGCGCCGGGGTAGCTGAGGAAGCTCCCGCCCGCCGGGCCGTCGTAGACGATGTCCGAGTACGCGTTGTCGTGCACGATGAGCAGGTCGTGCTCGCGCGCGAACTGGATGAGCTCCTCGTAGAGCTCCGGCGTGCCGACGCTGCCCACGGGGTTCGCCGGCAGCGAGACGATCATGTACTTCGCGCGGTCTGCAACCGCGGGGTCGATGCCGGCGACGTACGGAAGGAAGTCGTGCTCGGCAGAGAGCGGGTAGTACGCTAGCTCGCCGTCCGCGATCTTCACACCCGCCTCGAAGACCGGGTAGCACGGATCCGGCACGAGCACGATGTCGCCGGGGTCGAGCAGCGCGAGCCCCAGGTGGCCGACGCCCTCCTGCGTGCCGTTGCACGAGGCCACCATGTCGGGCGTGATGCCCTCGACGCCGAAGCGCCGCGCGTAGTAGTCGCACACGGCCTGCTTGAGCTCGGGCAGGTCGCCCAGGCTGTACTTCCACTGCGCGGGATCCGCCGCCGCGTCGCGGAGCGCCTCGACCACATTCGCGTAGGGCGCGAAGTCCGGCGTGCCTACCGAGAGGTTGTAGATGGTGCGCCCCTCGGCCTCGAGCTGGAGCCGCTTGGCGTTGAGCGAGCTGAAGACCTCGGCACCGAAGCGGTCGAGTCGCTGGGAGAACTGCATGTTCATCATCCTTTCAATGCGTCAAAAAGGGACGGGTTCAAAACGTTACCTTTTGCTTCATTTGGGGACAGGTTCCGACCTCGATGCCGCCGGGGCGCGCAGAGCCTGTCCCCGAATATGGCAAAAGGTAACGTTTTGAACCCGTCCCTTTATGATCAGGGTTCGAGGGAGTCGATCTCGGCGAGCCAGAGGCGGGCGCTCGCGTCGCTCGGCATGCGCCAGTCGCCGCGCGGCGAGAGGGTCACCGAGCCCACCTTCGGCCCGTCCGGCAGGCAGCTGCGCTTGAACTGCTGGGCGAAGAACCGCCGGTAGAACACGCGCAGCCAGCTCCAGATCGTGTGCACGTCGTAGGTGCCCGCGAACGACCGGCACGCCATGCGAAAGATCTTCCCCGGCGCGAACCCGAAGCGCAGCAGGTGGTAGAGGAAGAAATCGTGCAGCTCGTACGGCCCCACGAGGTCCTCCGTGCGCTGGGCGATCTGGCCGTCGCCCGTGGGGGGCAGAAGCTCAGGCGAGACGGGCGTGTCGAGGATGTCGAGGAGCGTGCGCTCGATCTGGCCGCCGAACGCGTCCGCCGCATAGCGCACGAGGTGCCGCACGAGCGTCTTGGGCACGCTCGCGTTCACCCCGTACATGCTCATGTGGTCGCCGTTGTACGTCGCCCACCCGAGCGCGAGCTCGGAGAGGTCGCCCGTGCCGATCACGAAGCCGCCGGCCTGGTTGGCGATGTCCATGAGCAGCTGCGTGCGCTCGCGCGCCTGGCTGTTCTCGTAGGTGACGTCCGTCACCGCGGGGTCGTGCCCGATGTCGCGGAAATGCTGCTCCACGGCTGCGTGGATGGGAATCTCGCGGAAGTCGACGCCGAGCGCGGCGGCGAGCGTCGCGGCGTTGCCCTTCGTGCGCCCGGTCGTGCCGAAGCCGGGCATCGAGACCGCCGTGATGCCCGTGCGGTCGAGCCCGATGGAGTCGAACGCGCGCACGGTCACGAGCAGGGCGAGCGTGGAATCGAGGCCGCCGGAGAGGCCGATGACCGCGTGCCGCGTGCCGGTGTGCGCGAGGCGCGTGGCGAGGCCGGCCGCCTGCAGGCTGAAGATCTCCTCGCAGCGCTCGGCGAGGTCGCCATGGTCTGCCGGGACGAACGGCGTCCGCGGGAAGACGCGATCGATGTCGAGAGCGCTGCGCATGAGGTCGGGCGCATCCCGCGCCATCTCGCCGGCGAAGGAGAAGCGCACCTCGCAGCAGGCACCCTCCCCGCCCGCCGGGCGCTTCCAGGTGTTCGAGCGCCGGCGCTCCGCCACGAGGCGGTCGATGTCGACGTCCGCCACGGCCATGTCGCAGCTCATGAGCGGCGTGCGCGCGAGCAGGCTGCCGTTCTCCGCGATGAGGTTCTCGCCGGCGAACACGAGGTCGGTGGTCGATTCGCCCGCCCCGGCGTCCGCGTAGGCGTAGGCGCAGTACAGGCGCGCGCTCTGACCGCGCACGAGGTCGCGCCGGTACGCCGCCTTGCCCACGACCTCGTCGGACGCGGAGGGGTTCAAGATGATGGTCGCATCTCCCGCGAGCGCCATCTCGGTGCTCGGCGGCGCGGCGACCCAAAGGTCCTCGCAGATCTCCACACCCACGGCGACGTCCTGGAGCAGGGGGTCGACGCAGCGGTAGACGAGACCCGCTCCGAGCGGCACCGAGTCCTCGCCCGCGAACGGCACCCAGCGGGGCTCGACCGGCGCGGGCTCGAACCAGCGCTGCTCGTAGAACTCGCCGTAATTGGGCAGGTACGACTTCGCGGTGAGGCCGAGGAGCTCGCCCGCGCAGCACACGGCGGCGCAGTTGTAGAGCGCCCCGCCCGCCGCGACGGGCAGGCCTACGGTGAGGAGCACGGGCACGTCGCGCGTCTCGGCGAGGAGCCACGCGAGCGCGCGCTCGCAGGCGGTGACGAGCGGGCGGTTCTGGAACAGGTCGCCGCAGGTGTACCCCGTGAGGCAGAGCTCGGGGAGCGCGAGCGCTCCCACGCCCGCCTCGGCCGCCGCGCGCACGCATGCGAGCACGGCGCGCGCGTTGCCCTCGACATCCGCCACGCGAATCTTCGGCGTGGCCGCCGCGATGCGGAAGAAGCCGTCCGCAGCGGGGTCTGCGCCCCCGGCCACGGGTATCGTATCGAGCTCGCCCATCGTCGCTCCCCTTCGTCTCAGAACACGTGTCCCCCATGATACCGCGTCGCCCGGAGCTCCGCGAACCGATTATCCAGACCCTGTGGTATCCGCTCGGCGGGCGTGCGCGCGCGGGCGCGTCGGGTAAGAATGTAGGGCACCGCGCGGACTCGGCCGGGCGGTACCGAAGCGATTCCCGGGAGGCACCATGGCACCCGATTTGAACAACACCACCGTCCGCGATGCGGACAAAACCCGTGTCTATTCGGCAGACGAGACCCGCGCCCGCGGCGTGGATATGGCCCGCGCCCACGCTGCAGACGAGACCCGCGTCATCGCGCAGTCCTCGAGCGAGCGGGACGTGTCCATCGGCAACACCCTGGCCTACGAGCGCGCGCAGAAGCCCGGGCTGTTCGACGGCCTCTCGCTCGCGCAAATCATCGCCGGCGCCGCGGCCGCGGCCACCTCGGTGATGCTCGCGTCGCAGATCGGCATCGCGGGCTCGGTCATCGGCGCGGCGGTGAGCTCGGTCGTGACGGTCGTCTCCTCGCAGATCTACCGCCGCTTCATCACGGCGAGCGCCGACGCGATCAAGAGCGCGCACACCAAGGGAGGCGACATCCCCGCAAACGGCTGGGAGACGGGCGCGAGCTTCGAGCGCGACGCGAACGGCCAGCTCTCCGCCGAGGAGCGCGCCTACCCGGGCGCCCGCGTCGCCCCCGAGCGGCTCCGCGCCCGGGCGAAGGCGGCGCGCGCGGCCACGCAGCGCAAGGTCATCGGGTTCTCGGTGGCGGCCGCCGTCGTCGCCGTGGGCGTCTGCGCCGCGATTATCCTCGCCACCACCGCGGGCGAGGGCCTGGGCGCGAAGCCCGCTCCCCTGTTCTCGTCGCAGGACAGCGCGCGGGATGAGCGCGTGGACGAGACGACGACCCCTGCGGACGAGACGGAGCCCAGCACGACGACGCCCGAGACGCCCGACACGAGCACGACGAAGCCAGATGACGATACGACGGAAGACGACCAGGACAGCAGCACCGCGACGACGCCCGAAACGCCGACGGACAGCGACCAGGACGCCGCGGACGGCGGCGACCAGACGACCGCGACGACGCCCGGCACGGGCGACGGCTCGACGAGCGGGGGCGACACCACGGACGGCGCGAACGCCGCGTCCGCGTAGGGCGCGCCGGCCCGCGGCCGCATAGCGATGCGCGCCACCTGCCCTCCCCGCCCCGCAGCGCACGCTCGCGACGGCAAACGGCCACGCCTTGGGAGGCGATGGTAAGATGCTTGTCGAACAACATCGAGCAAAGGGGCATCATGGCATCGCAGCAACAACCGCAGCTGAATCAAAACAACCGCATCTACCTCTACGGGCTGCTCCGCTCAACCATCGGGGTTGGCCGCCAGGCGTTCATGACGCAAATCGAGGAGGCGCTCGCGAGCGATGGGCTCGACGCCGCGTCGCTCGGGTACGGCGGCGTCCGCGAGCTGCTTGAGGAGCTCGACGAGTTCGTCACGCTCACCGTGTTCAAGGGCGGGCGCGTCTACGCCACCCTCGTCGCGCAGCCCGAATGGGACGCGATCCTCGACGCGGCGGGCGACGGGGCGACGGGGAAATCCGGCAAGCCCTGGAAGCGCAAGCGCGGGCAGCGCACGCTGAAGCCGGTGCGGCCGCGCGCCGTGGTGGTCGAGACCGAGGTCGAGGCGGAGGTCGTCGAGGCGGCCGCCGATGAGGTTGCCGAGAGCGCGGATGCCCCTGCCGAGCCCGAGCAGGCACCCGAAGGCGAAGCGGCGGCAGAGGACGCTGCCGTGGAAACCATGCAGGCCAAAGAGACCGAGGATGGCGTGCAGGAGGCGGACGAGGCGCCTGCGGCGACGGCCGAGCCTGAACCCGTGACGGCGGCAGAACCCGAGCCCGCGTCCACACCGACCTCTCAGCCAGAGCCCGAGCCCGCGCCCGAGCCGTCCATCTCGCTCACCGTCATCTATGACCCGGAGCACGCGAACGCCGGCATCCAGACCCTTGCGTCCACCCCTGCGACGGCGGGGAATCCGGAACGCGTCAACGCCGGAGAGGTCGCGGCAGACGCGCAGCCGGTCACGGCAGGCCCGCAGCCGGACGCCGCGAGCGCAGAGCCGCCGGCTGTTCCCCTCGCCGCCCCGCGCACCGAGCGCGCGCAAAACACCGTGGTAGCAGCGGCAACCCCGACGCCGCAGTCCGCGCCCGCGGCTCCCGAGCCCGCACCCGAGCCGCCCATCGACCCGGAGACCTACCCGCAGGATTTCACGACCGACGTCTGGTGCCCGACGAGCCTGCTCCATGAGCTTTCCGCCCTGCTGCCCCTCGGCGCGGACGCCCTCGGCATCGCCGGCGAGTGGTTCCTCATCGCCATCGAGCGCGGCACCGCCGAGCTCGGCCGCAAGCGCATCGCCTTCCCGCTGCGCTACATCCGCGACGGCGAGCGCCGCACGGCGACCATCCGCCTCAAGCACCGCTCCCCCGACACCCCCGGAGCACCCTGGGCGATCGAAGCCATCGAAACCGACTAGCGAGAAGCAACGCAACACAGCGCGCAAGGCCATTCGGGGCGGGTCTCACCGAGTCATCCGACTCGTGGAAACCCGCCCCGAGGGCATCGCCAAGCGTTTCAAAACAGCAATGCGACGTTATACCGTCCCCCGCCGCCGCTCCAAGCGCATCCACCACACAAGGGACAGCAGACCGACCGCTGCGATGAAGCATGAAGAACCGAACAGCACCGCCTGGACACCGAAGGCATCTGCCATGGCAGGCGCTGCGAGCACAGGCAGCACACCCGCGCTCATAAGACCGAACCGCACGAACCCCATGACGCTGCCAAGGTGTTCGAGCGGTGCCCGCTCCTGAACAAGGCTCATCTGCAACGGTTCCAAGAAACCCCAAGCAAGCCCGTTGATCGCCTGCCCGAGAATGGCGACGGCCAAGATGTCGGTTCCCACATACACCATCGACCCGATTCCGACGAGCAACAGCGACGCCAGCAGGGCGCGGACGTTCGCGAAGCCCGCCGGCACGCGCGTGAGCACGTATGAGCCTATCGATGACGTCACGCCAACGACCGAGGAGAGCAGCCCGAGCCAGACGATGTCCACGTGCAGTACATCGCGATAGAAGAGCGACTCGAGCGAATCGAAGGCACCGAATGCGAAGTTGCCGAAAAACCCTGAGAAGAAGATCACGCAGAGCCCTATGGATGTGAAGGTGAGCCGCGCTCCGGCACCTATGCGTGCAAGCGCCCCCTGCCGCTCCGCCGTGTCACGCGCCGGCTGACGCACCTCGTTGCAGCGCCAAGCCAACACAAGCGCCACCGCCATGAGCGCCGCCATGAACAGGTAGACCGATCGCGTCGGGAACACCGCAACGAGCAGGCCGCCCGCAATCGGCCCGAGCGTGTACGCGATATTGCTGTAGAACATCATGAGCCCGTTCAAGCGTTGCCGCTTCATGGAATCGGGCTCAAGGTATCCGGGAAACGCATGGGTGCAGGTATTGATGCAGCCGCCCGATATTCCCAAGAAAACCGCCGCGGCGAGAAGCACGCCTGCCGTCGTGGGCACAAGCCCCACGATAGTGCTCGCGATGATGGTGAAGGCGAGCGTGAAAAGCGTAACGCGCCGCGGCCCCCAGTGGTCGATCGCGGCCCCGGCGCCCATATTGCCAATCGATGTTGCCAGATTGCGGACAAGTGTGATGCCCGCGACAAGAAGCGCGCCTCCTCCCAAGTCATACGTTGCGATTCCTATCAAACCCAGAAAATACACCGCGTTGTTGGCGCACCATTGGAGCGACTCGATACCGATGAGCCGCCAGTCGGATGCGCTGAGCTGCGCGCGTGACACGATATCAACTCCACTTGCATGTTCTCTTACGTATCGTATGGTGCAAATCCATGGGCGCGCCCGGACGATCACCATGTGACCGCCCGGGCGCTTCCATCGCGCAAAGCGCTGTATAAGCTATGCCAAGACGCCGAAGTACACGCCGATGACGCCCACGAGCATCGTTCCCAAGATCAGAATGGTCGGCGAAACCTTCTTGCCCAGCAGCCAGTAATAGAGCCCCATGCAGATGAGCGCGAACATGCCCGGCAGGATGCTGTCGAGCACATCCTGCAAGGCGGTGACCTCATCGCCCGATCCAAACTGAACCGCGATTTCCGCCCAGAACATATCGACGGTCATAGATCCGAGCACCATGATGCCCACGATGCCGGCGATGGTCATGACCTTGTCCATGATGCCGTTCTGCTGCGCGGCCTCGAGCATACCCACACCCAGCTCATAGCCCTTCTGAACACCCCAGATACGCAAAGCGAACGCAGGGATGTTGTAGATGAGCAGGAACACGAGCGGGGCAAGCGGGTTGCCCATCTGCGCCATCGATACACCGATACCAGCCGCAAGAACACGAAGCGTGGTGAGGAAGATGGAGTCACCGATGCCGGACAAGGGCCCCATGAGCGCAGCTTTGACTTCGTTGACGGAAGCGGCGGGAATCTCCCCGCGGGCGATCTTCTCCTCCATGGATGCAGCGATACCGCCGACGAATGGGGCGAACTGGACGGTGATGTTGAAGAACGAGGTATGGCGCTCCAGTGCGGCGGCATAACCCTCGGGATCATCGTGGTAGATCTTCTTCAAGATCTTGTCCATCATGACGCCGAACGCAAGACCCATCTGGTTTGCATAGGTCCAAGAGTACTCGACACCGAGCGAGCCGACGTTCAATGACATCCTGATAAGGTCGCTTTTGGTGATCGCATAGGGGTTTTGCCCCATCTCAAGCTTAGAAGTCATCGTCGTCCCCCTCCAATGCAGGAGCAGCAGCCTTCGGCTTCATGATGCCGGTGTACTCAATGCCGATGATGATGGACAGCAGCGCCACACCCAGCACGGGCACGCCGATGTAGGCGGTCAGCAAGAACCCCAGGAAATAAAAGGGCAGCAGCCGCTTCGTCAAGATCATGCGGGCAAGCATGGCGAATCCCATGACAGGCAGGATATTCGCGCCGGCAGCAAAGCCGTTGAGCACGAACTCGGGCACGACGCCCACGATCCACGCAACCGCGTCGGAACCAAAGTAGATCGCGCAGAAGTGCACGATGAAATACAGCGGTTGCGCCCAGGTGCCGATGACCCAGTGCAGGCCAAGCAGTTTGCCGCTCTCGCCCTTTTGGGCGAACTTCGGAATGAACGTCAGCAACCAGTTGGAAATGGGCTGGCAGAGATTCTCAAGCGCGAGCACGATGGTGCCGATGGGCAGGGCCAGGCCGACGGCCACATCGATATCGACATCGAGCAGCACGACGTAGGCGGTGCACAGCACTGCCGCCGACGTGCAATCCGGCGGAACATACGCGCCGATGGACACCGAACCCATGAACAGCAGCTCAAGGCTCGCGCCGAGTGCGAGACCGGTCTGAAAATCACCGAGTGCGGCTCCCACAACCGGGCAGACGACGATCGGACGAAAGGCGTACAACGTTCCCAGCTGGTAATCGAAGAAGCCGAAGAACAGATACAGGAGACTGCAGATCGCAGCTTTGAATACCATGCTCACTCCTTACGCTCAGTAGTCGAACTGGTGGTAATAGCGGCGGTACTTGAGGTTGTGCTTGGTGACGGTCTCGTAATACGCCGCCAGGCGATCCGTTACCAGCGAGCTCAGGATCCACGGCGAGACGATGACGCGGAAGTCGTCGTCGAGGCCGGGGATGGCGTACTCGGCGGTGTCGATCACCACGACGTCCTCGTCCTTGGTGCGGTCGGCGAAGTTGGTGAGGAAGGCCTCGA
>NZ_NFIE01000025.1:0-25462 GCF_002161605.1 [Collinsella] massiliensis
GGGACAGGTCGCTTTGAAGGCGGCCCCGCGGGGGCGCCAGCAGGTAGATGGGTCACCGCGCCGCGTACCGACATGGTATCCGCCGAACGGCGGTACGACCATATTGCAAATTATCAGTGCAGGTAGCCGAGTTGCCCCTGTGCCGGTTACTCGGCTAGCCCCTCATAAAACGTTCGTTTCGCTCACTTTGGGAACGCGGGGCGCCGCGCAGCCCCTCGTGCGCCGCTATCCGGCGGGTGCAGGCGACGCGCGGCGCGAAAAACGCCCGTCCCCGCGCCCACCGCAACACCCGCTACAGCTCGCGGCGCTCGTAGAGCTTGAGCGACACGCCAGCCGACACGCCGAGCGCCACCGCGGCGACTACCACCGCGATGCCGAAGCACGCCGCCACGCCCGCCGGCGTCTCGATGAAGCCGAGCACCTGAGCAATGGTCTCCATGGGGATGGCGCCGCTGTCCAGGATGCCCGTGCCGTTCACGATGAGCATCGGCCCCACGAACAGCAGGATGGTGACCATGGGGATCCATTGGGTGGTCTTGTTCTGGCCGAACCTGAAGTAGATGGGGGTCTCGATGCTCGCGATGAGCGCGCCGAGCGCCATGCAGAACGCCACGGCGAACACCATGCCCTGCACCATGTCGGGGTCGAACGCCAGGATCTCCGAGATGCCCATGGGGAGCTCGACCACCGTCGCCACCGCCATGACCACCGCGCAGATGCCCGACATGAGCAGCATGCCCGCGAGCCCGAGCGTCACGATCACGCCATAGCGCGCGAGCACCACGTCGCGGCGGCCCACCGGCAGCGTGAGCCGGTAGAGCCCCCAGTTGTTCTGCTCGTCGTACGTGGCGGCGGCCATGGTGCCCAGCATGAAGAACATCATGGTGAGGATCGCCGGCGCCGCCACGATGGTGCCCATGCCCATGCTCACGAACACGGCGACGAAGCACCCCACGCCCATGAGCTGCTTGAAGTAGTCCCGGAAGATGGTCATCTCGATGAGGTATGCGCGCTTCATCTATCGCACACCGCCTTTCAGGGTGAGGGTGAGGTAGTCGTCGATGGTCATGCGGTCGACGGGCACGTTCGGGAACCGCTCGCTGAACGCGAAGCGGTCGGGGACGAGCAGGTCGATGCCGTAGTCGTTCTTGCGATAGCGCAGCTCGTGCTCGGGGATGAAGCCGCTCGCCGCGATGCGCTCGAAGTCCGCGACGCGGCAGCGGGCGATGCCCATCTCGTCGGTGATCTCGTCTTTGGCGAGGTCGAAAGTGATGTGCCCCTCGTCGATGCACAGCACGCGGTCGGCGATGCGCTCGAGGTCGCTCGTGATGTGGCTGCTCATGAACACCGCGCGCCCCGGCTCGGCCACGAAGTCGCGGAGGCGGTCGAGCATCTCGTCGCGCGCCATGGGGTCGAGCCCGGCCGTCGCCTCGTCCAGGATGAGCAGCTGCGCGCCGTGGCTGAGCGCGCACGCCAGGCTGAGCTTCATGCCCATGCCGCGCGAGAGCTCCTTCACCTGCTTGGCGCCGTCGAGGTCGAACGCATGGGCGAGGCGGTCGAACGCGCGGGCGTCCCACGAGGTGAAGGCGCGCTCCATCACGCGGGCGACGTCTCGGACGCGCAGGTGCCCGGGCACCGACACGGTGTCGAACACCACGCCGATGCGCTCCTTCAGCGCCGCCGCGCTGCCCCGGGCGAGCTCGCGGGCGTCGCGGCCGAGCATGCGCGCGCTGCCGCCGTCGAGCCCGATGAGCCCGAGCAGCGCCTTGATGGTGGTCGATTTGCCCGCGCCGTTCTTGCCCACGAAACCGACGATCTCGCCCTCGCCCACCGTGAAGCTCACGTCTTGCAGGGAGAATCCCGCGTAGTGCTTGGTCATGTCCCGCGCCTCGATGAGCGCCGGGGTTGCGTCCGCGTTCAGGCTCGCGCCCGCGCTCGCCATCGGGTCGCCCATAGGGTTCATAGATGCCATAGGTGCCGCCACCTTTCATCGTTCATGCTGGTAGGAGGTGTGCGATGTCCGCCGCGCCTACGCGCGGAGCGCTACCCCCCCCCTCATGCCCGACGCTCCTCGAGCATGAGGTCGAGCATCTCGGCGAGCTCGCTGTCCGCGAGGCCCATCGCGCGTCCCCGCTCGACCGCCTCCGCGAGCAGCCCTTCGATGCCGCGCAGCTGCTCCTCGCGGATGAGCTCGGCGTTGCCGCCGGCCACGAAGCTGCCCTTTCCCTGCACCGTCTCGATGAAGCCCGCGGCCTCGAGGTCGGCGTAGGCGCGCTTCGTGGTGATGGCGCTCACCCGCAGGCTGTTCGCCAGCACGCGGATGCTGGGGAGCTGCTCGCCCTCCGCAAGCTCACCGGAGAGGATCGCTGCCTTGATCTGGCTCGTGATCTGCTCGTAGATGGGCTTGCTGCTCGCGTTCGAGATGATGATCTCCACACAGGTTCCTTTCCGTACGCCGCCGGGGCGTCCCCCAGCGGCCTGGCGGGCGCGCCTGACGTCCCAGCGCGCCGCTCAGCGAGTATAGTGTATATACTCGATACATACAGTATATATACACTTATGTACAGTGCAAGGGGGTTTAGGCTGTTTTTTGGCGTTTCGCGGCTATGGTTGCGCGACGGACGCGCGCAGGGGCGAGTTGGAGAACGGCCGCACAGCCTCTCGCGAGCCTCCGCCGAACATTCGAGCGCCGAAACTGAGTGGGATTTCGAAATGTCTGAGTAGACCCGCTTGTCGAAGATAGCTTACCTGCGATTTCTCCGTGAAATAAGGCGGTCTACCCAGCGCATCTAGAATCCCACTCAGTTTCGGCGCTCGAACATGCCGGACACGCCGCAGACCCCCGCAAACGCGCCCCGAAGCACCCCGAAAACCCGCCGCGCTACTGCGCGAACTGGGCGTTGTACAGCTCGGCGTACGCGTTGCCGCGCGCGAGCAGCTCGTCGTGGGTGCCGCGCTCCACGATCACGCCGTCGCGCATCACGAGGATGCAGTCGGCGTTGCGGATGGTGCTCAGGCGGTGCGCCACGATGAAGCTTGTGCGCCCTTCCATGAGCTTGTCGAACGCGCGCTGTACCTGCAGCTCGGTGCGGGTGTCGATGCTCGAGGTGGCCTCGTCGAGCACGAGGATTGCCGGGTCGCAGAGCATCACGCGCGCGATGCACAGCAGCTGCTTCTGCCCCTGGCTGAGCGTGCCGCCGTCCTCGGGGATCACCGTGTCGTAGCCGTCGGGCAGCGCGCGGATGAACGAGTCGGCGTGCGCGCGCTCGGCGGCGGCGATGACCTCCTCGCGTGTGGCGTCGGGCCGGCCGTAGGCGATGTTGTCGTGCACCGTGCCCTCGAAGAGCCAGCTATCCTGCAGCACCATGCCGAACGCGCGCCGCAGGCTCGGCCGCGTGACCGCGCGCACCGGCTCGCCGTCGATGCGGATCTCGCCCGCGTCCACGTCGTAGAAGCGCAGCAGCAGGTTGATGAGGGTCGTCTTGCCGCAGCCCGTGGGCCCCACGAGCGCGATGCGCATGCCCGGGCGCGCGTGCACGCAGATGTCGCGCAGCAGCGGGCGGTCGGGCACGTAGGAGAAGTCCACGTGGTCGATGTCGACCGCGCCCGCGGGCTTCACGAGCTCCCGGGCGGTCGGCGCGTCGGGCTCCTCCTCGGCCGCGTCGAGCAGGGCGAAGAGGCGCCGCGCCGAGGCATACGCGGTCTGGATCTGCGTAATGACGCTCGTGACCTCGTTGAACGGCTTCGTGTACTGGTTGGCGTAGGAGAGGAACGTCTGCACCTCGCCCACCGTGAGCTGCGCCGGCACGCCGGTGATGACGCCCGCGCACCCGATGATGGCCACCACCGCGTAGATGAGGTTGTTCACGAAGCGCGTGCCGGGGTTCGAGAGCGAGCTTAGGAACTGCGCGTGCTCGCCTGCCGTGTAGAGCTCACGGTTGATGGCGTCGAAGCCGTCCTGGGCGCGGTCGCCGAACGCGAAGGCGTCGACGAGCTTCTGGTTGCCCACGAGCTCCTCCACATAGCCGCCGAGCTGGCCTTGGATGCGCTGCTGCGCCGAGAAGCTCTTGTTCGAGAACTTCGCGATGGCCGACGCCACGAGCACCGAGAGCGGCGTGACGAGCACCACGACGAGCGCCATGGGCACCGAGATGGAGAGCATGAACACGAGCGTGCCCACGATGGTCACCACGCCGGTGAAGAGCTGGGTGAACCCCTGCAACAGGCCGTCGCCCACCTGGTCGACGTCGTTCACCACGCGGCTGATGAGGTCGCCGTGCGGGTGGCTGTCGATGAACGAGAGCGGCATGCGGAAGAGCTTGTCGTTGGCCTCGACGCGCAGGTCACGCACCGTCTCGTACGAGAGGCGGTTCACGCAGTAGCCCTGGAGCCACTGGAAGGCCGCCGCGCCCACCACCACGAGCGCGAGCTGCTCGACGAGTGGCAGGAGCGCGTCGAAATCGACCCTGCCCGCCGAGACGATGAGGTCGATGCCGCGGCCGATGAGGATGGGCACGTACAGCTGGAGCACCACCGAGATGGTCGCCGCGACGAACGAGACCGTGAAGGAGAACGCGTGCGGGCGCACGTAGCCGAGCAGCCGGCGCGTGACCTCCCAGGTGCCGTAGCGCGCGGTGGAGAGCCTAGGCCCGCTGCCGGGCGCCTCGGGGCCGCCCAAGTCGCTGTTGCCGGAAATGCTCGACGCGACGGTCGAGACCGAGCCTACGGACTGATATGGGTTCGCCATCTACGCCACCCCCGTATCGGATGCCTCGACGGAGCCGGTCGCCGGGCACGCGGCGGCCGTCGCTGCCGGCGCTCCCCCGCCCGCGCCGACGGTCGCGAGCGCCTCGCCGTTGGCCAGCTCGAGCTCGCCGTCGTCGGTAACCTCCAGCACCTCGTCGTCGGCGAGGCCGAGCTCCTCGCGCTTGAGCTGCGAGAGGCAGATCTCCTGGTACACCTTGCACGAGCGCAGCAGCTCGTCGTGCGCGCCGAGGCCGACCACCGCGCCGCGGCGCATCACGCAGATGAGGTCCGCGTCGCGCACGGACGAGACGCGCTGCGAGACGATCACCGTGGTGAGGGGCGCCGTCGACGCACCCGGCACGCGCGCGACCCCGCGCAGGCGGATCGCGTGGCGCAGCGCGGCGTCGGTCTTGAAGTCGAGCGCCGAGGCGGAATCGTCCAGGATGAGCACGAGCGGCTCGCCCACAAGCGCGCGGGCGATGGACAGGCGCTGCCGCTGCCCGCCCGAGAAGTTCTTGCCGCCCGCCTCGACCGGGCTGTCGAGCCCCATGGGCAGCTTCTGCACGAAATCCGCCGCCTGTGCGCAGGCGAGCGCGTCCCACAGCTCGTCGTCGGTCGCCGCGGCGTCGCGCCAGCACAGGTTCGAGCGGATCGTGCCCGAGACGAGCGAGGCCTTCTGCGGCACGACGCCCACCACCCGGCGCAGCTGCTTGAGCGGCCAGGCGCGCACGTCGCGGCCGAGCACCTCGACCGCGCCGGCCGTCGCGTCGTAGAGGCGCGGGATAAGCGAGACGAGCGTCGACTTGCCCGAGCCCGTGCCGCCGATGACGCCGAGCGTCTGGCCCGGGCGCAGCGCGAAGTCCGCGCCGTCCACCGCGCGTGCCGCCGAGCCCGGGAACGAGAAGGCGGCATCGCGCATGCGCACGGCGGGGGCGCCCGCGGCGAGGGCGGCCTCCACGTCCACCGGCTGCGCGCCCGCGTCCGAGATGCTCGGCTCGCACTCGAGCACCTCGTTCACGCGCGTGGCCGAGGCGCTCGCCCGCGTGAACACCACCACGAGGTTCGCCACGTAGACGATGGAGAGCAGCGTCTGCGTCATGTAGTTCACGAAGGCCATGACCTCGCCCTGCGAGAGCGCGCCCACGTTCACCTGGATGCCGCCCGCCCAGAGGATCGCGCACACGCCGAGGTTCATGACGAGGAACGTCACCGGGTTGAGCACGCTCGAGAGCTTGCCCACGGCGATGGCGGTCGCCGCCTGGTCGGCCGACGCGGCGCGGAAGCGGTCGCGCTCGTGGCGCTCGCGCACGAAGGCGCGGACGACGCGCTCGCCGGACAGCCCCTCGCGGCAGATGAGGCCGATGCGGTCGAGCTTTCGCTGCATGCCCTGGTAGTACGGCACGCTGCGGGCCATGACCACCCAGAACACGATGCCGATGAGCGGCGTGGAGACGAGGAAGATGAGCCCGAGCTTGAGGTCGATGGCGAGCGCCGCCACCATGGAGCCCACCGCGAGGAACGGCCAGCGGATGAGCTGGCGGATACCGAGGGCGATGGCGAGCTGCACCTGGTTGACATCGTTGGTGATGCGCGTGATGAGCGAGGGCGTGCCGAAGCGGTCGAGCTCCGCATACGAGAGGCGGTTGATGGAGCGGTACAGGTCGCAGCGGATGTCCGTGCCCATGCCCTGCGAGGCGAGCGCGGCCATCTTCTGGCACACGAGCGTGAACGCCATGCCGATCGCGGCCATGATGAGCAGCAGCGCGCCGTAGCGCAGCACGACGGGCAGGTCGTGCGCGCCGACGCCCTCGTCGATCATGCGCGCGATGACGAGGGGCGTGAGCAGGTCGAAGAAGACCTCGAGCAGCTTGCACGCGGGGCCTACGATGAAATACCGGCGGTACGCGCCGGCGAAGCGTCGGAGCAGCTTGAACATGATCGCCTTCAAACGGTCGGGTCGATGCGGGGAATCCGGCGGGTCGCGGGCGGGCGCAGGCGGCGCGGGGCGATGGCCGGTACCAATGTAGAGATGATAGGCCATGGTAGGTCATGCATCTATAACGTAAGCGTTAAAAATGCGGCGGCGGAGGGGCTGCCGGGGATAACGGCGGGCGCGCCGGCTGCGGGCGGGCGCGGCGGGACCGCCGGCTGCGGAGCGCGGGCGCGGGGTGGACGCGGGGTTTGCGGGGCGCGCGGCGGGAGCACCGGCTGCGGGCGGGCGCGGCACCGCACGGAGCCCCGACATGAAAAAGCGCCCTGTGCACTCGATGGATCCGGGTGCCCGGCAGAGGCTCCTTATGGCTGCTTCCTCCCGGACCTGACCAGATTCGGAACATATCGTCACCCGAACCCATCGAACGCGCAGAGCGTAGTGCCTATGGTACCCGTTGGGTCGCCGCGCGTCGAGGGGCAAATTGCCTCCCGCTGCCAAATCACCACGTCTGTCCCAGCAGGTACGCCCGGATGGCGGCCTCGCCGGCGGCGCGCAGGTTCGCGCGCGCCTCGTCGCGGGACAGCGCCCTATCGAGCGCCATGGGGCGGCGGACGATGGGGAGCACGAGGCCGATCCCGGCCGCGTAGACGTCATCGAGCACATCCGCACGGCCTCCCACCAGCGCGATCGTGGGAACCCCCCGCCGATGCGCCCGCGCCGCCGCCCCCACCGGAGCCTTGCCGTGGGCGGTCTGTTCGTCCATGAAGCCCTCGCCCGTGATGAGGAGGTCGGCCTCGGCGAGCGCCGCATCGAAGCCTATGAGGTCGAGCACGGCCGACGCCCCCGAGGTCATGCGCGCGCCCAGGACGAGGAGCGCCGCGCCCAGGCCGCCCGCCGCGCCGGCGCCCGGCACGCCGAGGACGGAGCGGAACCGCGGCCGCCCCTCCCCCGCCGGAACGCCCGCCGCCGTGCGCGCCGCGTCGAGGGCGCGCCCGTAGCCGACCATCCAGCGGTCGCATGCCACCAGGCGCTCCTCCGCCCCCGCCTCGTCGACACACCCCTCGAGCAAGCCTTTCTGCGGACCGTACATGCGCACGGCGCCGCGTGCGCCCACGAGCGGGTTGTCCACATCGGAGAGCACGACGAGCTCGCAGCCTTGGAGCGCCGCGAGCGCGGCGGACAGGTCGACGCGCGCCACATCGCGCAGGCCGGCGAGCCCCGGCGCGATCTCCTCGCCATGCGCGTCGAGCAGCCGGGCGCCGAGCGCCTGGAGGAAGCCCGCCCCGCCGTCGTTCGTGGCCGACCCCCCGATGGCGAAGTACGCGCGCCGCGCCCCGCGCGCCACGGCGTCGAGCAAAAGCTCGCCCACGCCGTACGTCGAGGCATGGAGCGCCGCCTCGTGCGTGCACGGCGAGTACTCGATGCCCGCCGCCTCAGCCATCTCGATGGCCGCGACCGGGCCGTCCGCACCATCCGCTAGCAGGTACGATGCGTCCACCTGCTCATCGAGGGGACCGGCCACGCGCCGGGTGACGATCGCGCCGCCGAGCGCGCGGTGGAGCGCCTCGACGGTGCCCTCGCCGCCGTCCGCCATGGGGAGCGCGGTCACGCGGGCGCCCGGGCAGGCGTGCCGGATGCCCTCCGCCGCCCACGCCTCGACCTCGGCGCTCATGGCCGATCCCTTGAAGGAATCGATCGCGAGCAGCACGCGCGGGGCGGGAGCCGGCGTCGCCGCGCACGGGGCGTCCTCGCAACAGGCCGCGCGCGCACCGGCGCCGTCCCGCAGCGCCGCCGCGCGCTTCGCTTCGTGCGCGTCGCCGTCCGCCCGCGCGCCCGCGCGCAGGTTCGCGAAGAAGTCGCTCAGCACGCCCGCGCACGCATCGGCGAGCACACCCGCGGTCACCGCGAACCGGTGGTTGAGCCGCGCGTCGTCGTGCAGGCGGTAGAGCGAGCCGAGCGCCCCGCCCTTGGGGTCGGCCGCGCCGTACACGCAGCGGTCCACGCGCGCGTTCACCATGAGGCCGGCGCACATGAGGCACGGCTCGAGCGTCACGTAGACCGTGCAGCCCGAAAGCCGCCAGCGACCGAGGGCGCGCGCCGCGGCGGTCATGGCCAGAAACTCCGCGTGCGCCGATGGGTCGTCGTCCAGCTCGCGCCGGTTGTGGGCGCGCGCGATGACCTCGCCCTCGTGCACGACGACCGCACCGATGGGCACCTCGCCCGCCGCTGCCGCCGCCCGCGCCTCCGCGAGCGCCTCGACGGTGCCCTCGCCGCCGTCCGCCATGGGGAGCGCGGTCACGCGGGCGCCCGGGCAGGCGTGCCGGATGCCCTCCGCCGCCCACGCCTCGACCTCGGCGCTCATGGCCGATCCCTTGAAGGAATCGATCGCGAGCAGCACGCGCGGGGCGGGAGCCGGCGTCGCCGCGCACGGGGCGTCCTCGCAACAGGCCGCGCGCGCACCGGCGCCGTCCCGCAGCGCCGCCGCGCGCTTCGCTTCGTGCGCGTCGCCGTCCGCCCGCGCGCCCGCGCGCAGGTTCGCGAAGAAGTCGCTCAGCACGCCCGCGCACGCATCGGCGAGCACACCCGCGGTCACCGCGAACCGGTGGTTGAGCCGCGCGTCGTCGTGCAGGCGGTAGAGCGAGCCGAGCGCCCCGCCCTTGGGGTCGGCCGCGCCGTACACGCAGCGGTCCACGCGCGCGTTCACCATGAGGCCGGCGCACATGAGGCACGGCTCGAGCGTCACGTAGACCGTGCAGCCCGAAAGCCGCCAGCGACCGAGGGCGCGCGCCGCGGCGGTCATGGCCAGAAACTCCGCGTGCGCCGATGGGTCGTCGTCCAGCTCGCGCCGGTTGTGGGCGCGCGCGATGACCTCGCCCTCGTGCACGACGACCGCACCGATGGGCACCTCGCCCGCCGCTGCCGCCGCCCGCGCCTCCGCGAGCGCCTCGCGCATGAACCGTTCGTCCTGTTCGCCGCGTTCCACCCGCTACCTCTCTCGACGTGTTGCCGCACCTTGGATGATTCGATGCTATCATTACCAGTCACGGAGAGATGGCAGAGCGGTTGAATGCGGCGGTCTTGAAAACCGTTGGGCGCGCGAGCGTTCCGGGGGTTCGAATCCCCCTCTCTCCGCCATCGCCAGAGCATGCGAGCCCCCGACCGGTGCGTCCGGCCGGGGGCTCGTTGTTTGCCGCCGGCCTCGCCGCTGGCCTCGCGGTCGCCGCCGGCGCCGCTGCCGTCATCTTCGCCCGCGCCCGCATCTTCCGCACCCACGCCCACCGCGCCCGCACCGTCCGCGCCCCCCGAGCGCTGCGCTTACATTCTTGACGAAACGTTAATTCGATTGTCACGCGCCCTTTGCGGAGGCCTTACGCCCCCTCGCGATACTAACCGCATGTGTCCGATATCGGCGCATGACGACGGCATCCGCCCGCCCGCACGCGGCAGGCGTTCTCCAGCATCCGAAGCCCGATACGGCAGCGGCGCCCAGCGCGACGGGCGCCCGCAGAGCGTCCGCGAACGATTGGAGAACCATGTCAGAAGTCGAGCCCACCCCGCACGCACCCCTCGCCCTCAACCGGCGCAGCTTCCTGAAGCTCGTCATCGACGCCAGCGGAACCGCGGCCGCCGCGAGCGCGCTGCCCGCCACCGCGAGCGCTGCCGACGCGCCCACCTCGTACCCCCAGAAGTTCACGTTCGCCATCATGAGCGACGTGCACTACCTCTCGCCCGACCTCATCGCGCAGAACGCCGCGTACGAGATCGCCGAGAACTCCGACCGCAAGATGTTCAGCGAGAGCGCCGACATCCTGAACCGCGCCCTCGAGGTCGTGGTCGAGCAGGCGCCCGACATGGTCGTCGTCCCCGGCGACCTCACCAAGGACGGCGAGTACCTCGGCCACGAGCAGGTGCGCGACCTGTTCAAGCGGGCACAGGAGCAGATCGCCGAGCAGCACGACGGCAAGCAGACGAAGTTCTTCGTCATCAACGGCAACCACGACCTCAACAACCACCACGCGAAGGACTTCGCCCAGGCGGGAGCCGAGGACACCGAGGCGCCGGATGCCCAGCGCACGAGTCCCACGCAGTACAAGGACGAGATCTGGGCGGACTTCGGCTACGCCGAGGCCACGGCGTGCTTCGACCGCAGCGGCACCCGCGACGGAAGCCTCTCCTACGTGGTGCGCCCCTGCCCCGGCCTCACGCTCATCGTGGTGGACTCCTGCAGCTACAACCTGCCGGGCGATGGCACCGGGCTGGCGCAGGAGACGCAGGACGGCATGACGCAAGAGCTCGTGGACTGGGTCTGCGCGCAAGCGAAAGCGGCGCGGGCCGCCGGCGATGTGGTCGTCGCCATGCAGCACCACGGCATCGTCGAGCACTTCGGCTATGAGGATGAAATCTTCGGCGAGTACCTCGTCAACAAGAACCTGAGCTACACGGACGTTGCCGAGCAGTACGCCGACGCCGGCATCTCCGCCATCTTCACCGGGCACATGCACGCGAACGACATCGCCAAGCACACGAGCGCCGCGGGCAACACCATCTACGACATCGAGACCGGCTCGCTCGTGACCTATCCGTCCCACATGCGCCTGGGCTCGTTCGAGTTCGCGCAGACGGGCGATACGCTCGAGTGCACCATGACCGTGGACGACCAGCCGCTCGGCACGGTGGACTTCTCCATCGCGCAGGCCGGCGGGCTGAACGACGTGGCGTCGCAGGACATCACCGAATACGGCAAGAGCCGCACGCTCACCGTGGAGTCCGTCACCACGATGCTCGACGGCTACGTGGTGGACCCGCTGCTCGCGCAGGTGGAGGCTAGTGGCGGGGTGAAGGCGACGATCGCCGGCCTTCTGGGCTGCGACGCCAACGCGCTCGACGGGCAGCTGTGGGCGCTCCTCACGGGCATGCTTCCCACCTCGATCGACGATGCCATCGCTCAGGGTTTCTACATCTCGAAGAAGGTCCTCATCATGCAGGTCGATGTGGCGCTCTTCTACAACGCCGCGTCCGGCCGCATCGAGGCGTGGCAGCTGGCGGAGACCCCGGCCACGGCAAGCGCGCTCGATGTCACCCTCACCCCCGCGGAGGAGGAGCAGATCGTCAACGCGCTCAGTGCGACACCGTCCACCATGGCAGAGGGCGATGAATGCGCGCTGTACATCACCGCGCAGGATTTCTCGGCCTTCATCGACGGGCTCCTTGCCGAGCTTGACCAGAAGATTCTGCTCGACACGGCAAACGGCGGCCAGCAGGCGCTGCGCGACATCGTGAGCGCCCTGGTCAAGAGCCTGCTCGAGAGCCCGGTCAACGATACGTATTCGGTGCTCGGACTCGTCGATTTCGCCTATCAGGATCACCTGCTCGGCAACGAGCAATCTGGTGGCGAGGCGGTATCCTCCGCCATCGCGGGAATCGAGAACGACAACCTGCTCGGCACGCTCGTGGGCACGCAGGTCAACGGGCTGCTCGCGAAAGATTCCGCGTTCATGACGCTGGCCGGTAAGGTCGCGTGCGTCCCGTCCGACCTCATCAAGCAGGAGGGCAGCAACGTGATCGGCGGGCTCGTGGTGGGGCCGCTGCTGCTCGGCAAGGTCGAAACGCTCGCCGACCTCGTCGAGCTGCTCACCGGTTCCATGCTCGGGCTCGACCTGGGCGGCACGGTTGCCGGCCTCGTCCCGAGCATCGAGCTCTTCGGCCAGCCCATCCCCCAGCTCGCCGCCGGCGCGCTCAAGGCGCTCGTCACCGACGAGAACGTCAACGGCGCGAGCGCCGACGAGAGCGACCATCACCTAGTCATGCAGGCCGCGGCGACCATCCCCGAAGAGGAGGCGCCGTCGAAATCCGGTCTGCAGAACACCATCGGCAGCGCTGAGAAGGTCGATACCACCGGCGCCTCCAGCAGCGCAGTGAAGGAGTTCGAGGCCGCGCTCGCCGCCGCGCGGTCGGTGATGAGCGATCCCGATGCTACCGAGGCGGAGATCTCCGCTGCTCAGACGCGCCTCGCGAACGCCATCAAGGCGGTCGAGGAGAGCAAGGCGCATGGTGTCCAGGGCAGCTCCGGATCGAGTGACGGCGGCTCGGGCAACGACGATACCAGCGGAAACGGCAACGGCAACGGTGATGGCAACCTGCTCCAGACGGGCGGCGTGAGCATGACCGCCTCGCTCGCCGCGTTCCTCGCCGGCGGCGGTGCCATCGCCGCGGGCATCAAGGCACGCATGTCCGGCCGTGGGAACCGGGAGTAACGCTGTCCCGGCCGGGCGCACGGCAGTGGCAACGTCGCCGTAGCGTCCGGCCGATCTTTTCGCGCGAACTATCGAACTCCGCGCGATCCCATCTCAACGCATGGGCACCTCGGTATGACATGTCGAGGTGCCCTATTTTTTTCTACCCCTTCATATTCTCTTTTTCGAGTATTGAAAGCTGATACAGTACAGTCAAGCGCACGGCACCCAACCGGGCGCGGGGCGCGGCGACGAGCCCGCCCGGACAACGAGAGATGGGAGCATCATCATGAGCGGTATCACCAGGCGAAGCGCGCTGAGGCTGTTCGGTTCGACAGCCGCCATCGCGGGGCTCGGCCTCGCCGGATGCAAGAAGGACGAGGCGCAGACAGCCCCGACGAACACAGAGGGGGGGGGTAGCTGATCCCGAGCCCAAGAGCACCGTCCCCACGGTCGACGACTTTACCGTGAGCGACGTAGACTATGACACGGATGTCGAAAACGGCATTATTCACGCCACGTTCACTATCTCAAGCAGCGCTTCTGTTCCATGTATAGTTACCGCCGACGTTGTGGGATCCTACACCGCCACCGACGAATACGGTGACAAGCAGACGGAACAAACGGGGCTGGGCTTCAAGATTGCACGCGGATCAAATCTGGACAATTCAGCCACCAATGCCCTTGCCCTGATTAACGCTCAGGATGAAGCGGAGCTCGAGCTTTATATAAATATTCCCACCAGATACGATAACGAAATCGGCGAGGATGTCGTGATCGACATCGAGGGCATTGATGTGCAGGTGACCGAGGTCGAAGATGCCACTGATAACGAGTATCTTTTGCCTGACGCCTACGAAATCGACGGCCTTGCCATCTCCACGCCTGAAGTGGGATACGGGTTCCAGGTAACAGGCACCATCACAAACAAGACCGACCATCGTTGGTCAAGCATCGAGATCGGATTTCTCGCAATCGACGCCGACAATAATCCGTACCGCTTCTTCTGGGTCGAGGAGGGATCGGCCTACTCGGGATATGCGACTACCGTATCTGAAGCAGAGTACATTAAGCCGGATTCCAGCGGAGAGCTCGTGTATGGCGAGCAGGATGCCGCCTACCGCTACAACCCCGAAGATAACTACTCAGCCGTTACACTCGATAGCTCGCAGGTCTTTAGCATTGACAAGGTCGCCTCTGTCGAAGTGCAGTACGCCCGCGCTACCTTCGATGATGAGGATGATAGCGACGAATAAGCCGCGCAGCCGCTAAAAATGGTGGCGTAGTTCAGATATGCACGATTCGCCGTGCCGCGCTCGAGGATTTTCGGGCGCGGCGCGGCGTTTTGCGTGGCGCGACCGAGCGAATCCTGGGGTTTTCCCCGCGGCCAAGCCGCCAGGAGCCAGCGCGCCCCTATCCGAGCCGCCAGAATCGTGCATATCTGAATTCCAACACCACATTTTGCGCATTCCGCTCAAAAAACGCTCCACACCCGCAGCGAAGCGCCTCGAACAAATCGCACCGCGTAAGCGTACGGCACGGACGACCCCGCCAGACGCTGCCCACGCACATCGCAGGCTCGACCTGGAGCTGCAGCCAGGGCATCTTAAGCAATTCTCCCCTATCTGAGCCTACCGTTCGCGCTCCTGGAGCGGGTACAGATATATCAAGCACCCGGCACCTCGCCGAGCGCGCAGCGCGACGTCAGCGTCCGCTCAATCCACGCGAGATGGGAGCATTATGAGCGACATCACCAGGAGAAGCGCACTGAGGCTATTCGGATCTGCGGCCGTGGTCGCGGGGCTCGGCCTTGTCGGTTGCCAGAAGGACGATGACCAATCCGCTCAAACGGACACCGATTCCAAGGCCGACGATGCCCCGACACTCGCCGACGTCACGGTAAGCGATGTAACCTTCGACGCCGATGAGGAGAACGACCTCCTAACCGTCACCGTCACCCTCTCGAGCGCCGCCTCCGTACCGTGCCTGGCCAAGGCAGATGCCGCGGCGATCTACACGGACACCGATGAGAACGGCGACGACCGTGAAGAGCGGCTGAAGCTCAGCTGGGATCTCGTGCGCGGCGCCAACGTATACACCACGGATTGCGAGGCCCTGATCGAGGCGGACGGCGTGGCGGAGCTCAAGCTGTACCGGAGCATGCCCACCGTCCACGACGATAAGACCAACAAGGACACCAAGATCGACATCAAGAACATCGACGTGCAGGTCTCCGAGGTCACCAACGCGCTCGACGCCGTCGATGGCAAGAAGGACCTCCTGCCGAGCGAGTACAAGCTCGACGATTACGCCGTCGCCGCGACCGAGAAGGGCTACGGTTTCCAGGTGACGGGCACGCTCCAGAACAAGAGCGAGAGCACGTGGAAGGCCGTCGACGTCTACTTCCTTGCGCTCGAAGCGAACGGGAACCCGTACCGCTTCGCATACGGCGATGACGGCAGCACGCGCTTCACCTACGCGGTGGGCGAGAGCGAGGCGAAGAATGTCAAATCCGGCGACAGCGGGGACTTGATCGGCGACGACCAAGACAGCGAATATGATCCGACCGATCAGGAGAATTCGGTAGTGGAGGATCAGTCGAAGCTGTTCAACATCGATACCATCGACTCCGTCGAGGTGCTCGGCGTGGTCGCCACCTTCGACGACACGAAGGACGACAGTGCGGACGACAAGAAGGACGACGCGGACAGCAAGGATGCCGCTGACGACAAGGACGACAGCAAGGAATAAACCGCATCGCCGCAAAAAGTGGTGATGGAATTCAGATATGCGCGATTCACCGCGCCACGCTCGAGGATTTTCGGGCGCGGCGCGGCGTTTTACGCGGCACGGCCGGGCGAATCCTGGGGTTTTGCCGAGCGACTAAGCCGCCAGGAGCCAGCGCACCCCTATCAGCGCCGCCGGAATCGTGCATATCTGAATTCCATCACCACTTTTTGCTCACGCTGCTCAAAAACGCCCCCGCGGAAGGCAAGCCGCCACGCAAAAGCGCGCGGTGCAGGCAACCCCGCACCGCGCGCTCTCGAAATCACCCCACCGGAGGCATACGCCCCAGCACATCGGGCAGCCTACGCAGCCCGTCCTAGCAGATCTTCACGACCCAGCCCTCGGGCCCCTCGATCTCGCCGTCCTGGATGCCGGTGAGCGTCGCACGCAGCTTCTGCATGACCGGCCCCACGTGCTCCATGCCGCCCTCGCCGAACGTGATCTCCTCGTCGCCGTTCACGACCTTGCCCACCGGGCTGATGACGGCCGCCGTGCCGCACATGCCGCACTCGACGAAGGCGCCGGACGCGACCTCCTCGAACTTCACCTGGCGCTCGACCACCTTCATGCCGAGCATGTTCTCGGCCACGTACACGAGCGAGCGGCGCGTGATGGACGGCAGGATGGAATCGGTCGCGCTCTTGGGCACCACGAGCGTGCCGTCCTTATCCACGAACAGGAAGTTCGCGCCGCCGGACTCCTCCACGTAGGTGTGGGTCTGCGGGTCGAGGTACATGTTGTCGGCGAAGCCCTCGGCGTGCGCCTGGACGCTCGGGTAGAGGGACATCGCGTAGTTGAGGCCGGCCTTGATGGCGCCCGTGCCGTGCGGCGCGGCGCGGTCGTACTCGGGCACCTTCACCGCGACGGGCTTCACGCCGCCAGAGTAGTACGGGCCCACGGGCGTGACGAGGATGCGGAACTGGTACTCGTCCGCCGGCGCGACGCCGATGACCTCGCCCGTCGCGATCATGAGCGGGCGCACGTAGAGCGTGGCGCCCGATCCGAACGGCGGCACCCAGGCCTCGTTGGCCTTGACGACCATCTTCACGGCCTCGATGAACTTGTCCTCCGGGAAAGGCGGCATCACGATGCGGCGCGCGGAGTCGGCCATGCGCGCGGCGTTGAGGTCGGGGCGGAAGCAGACGATGTCGCCGTCCTTGGTGGTGTAGGCCTTGAGCCCCTCGAACACCTCCTGGCAATAGTGGAAGATGCCGGCGCACTCGGACAGCGTGATGGTGTGGTCGGTGGTGAGACCGCCCTCCTCCCAGGCGCCGTCCTTGTAATTGCAGACGTAGCTGTAATCCGTGGGCTGGTAGGCGAAGCCCAGGCTGCCCCAGTCGATGTCCTTCTTCTCTGCTGCCATGATGCGCTCCTTCGATGAGTCGAATTGTATGCACCCGAGGAAGCCCGGGCGCACCGAGCTCCTTCGCGTTGTTCGCATAGCGTATCGACCATTGTACTCCGCCCCGCTAAAGCGACCCGTTAATTCTTTGTTGCAGCAAGCGAGACGGCGCGGGGGAAGACGCCGCCGCGGAGGGCTCCCACCGCCCCTTGAGAACCCAAACTGAGCGAAACGAGCAGTTTATGGGCACCCTCGGAAGTAGCAAGGGGTTGAGCGCCGAAGAAAGCACTGGTAGCGAGCTTGCCGTTTTGGCGGCTACTTGTGCACCCCCGTATAAACCGCTCGTTTCGCTCACTTTGGGTTGCGAGCCGCCTGCGCGACCCCCGACCGAGCGGACATTCCGTCGCATCGAGGCATTCCTGCGCCTATAATCCTACCAATTCGCTATACTTATGCGCATCGCAGCGGTGCGCCGCCGCCCGCGCGCCCGCACACGCTCCAAAGGAGTAACCATGAGCTTCATCACCACCGTCCGCGAGGACATAGCCACCGTGAAGACACACGATCCCGCAGCTCAGAGCGGGTTCGTCATCGCGCTCTCCTATCCCGGCCTGCACGCCAAATGGATGCACACGCCCGAGCACTGGCTGTGGGAGCACGGCGCGCACGGCCCTGCGCGCGTGCTGAGCCAGGTGACGCGCTTCTTCACCGGCGTCGAAATCCACCCGGCGGCGCAGCTGGGCAGGCGCTTCTTCATCGACCATGCCATGGGCGTCGTCATCGGCGAGACCACCGTCGTGGGCGACGATTGCGTGCTCTACCAGGGCGTCACGCTCGGCGGCACGGGCAAGGAGTGCGGCAAGCGGCATCCCACGCTGGGCAACAACGTCACCGTGGGCGCCGGGGCGAAGGTGCTCGGCAACATCCACCTCGGCGACAACGTCAAGGTGGGCGGCAACTCGGTGGTGGTGAAGGACGTGCCCGACAACTGCACCGTCGTGGGCGTGCCCGGGCGCATCGTGCGCCGCAACGGCTGCCGCATCGTGGAGGAATCGTTCGAGGCGAAGCAGCACCGCCTGAGCATGCCCGACCCCGTGGAGGAGCAGTCGCGCGTGAACCGCGAGGGCATCAAGAGTAACCGCCGGCGCATCCGCGAGCTCGAGCAGCAGATCAACGACATGGAGCAGCAGCTCGCCGAGATCACGCGCCTGGTCGAGCAGCTCGTGGAGCAGCGCGGCGCGCAGCGGTAAGGGCGACGCGAGAGCGTCTGCGACGCGGGCGGCGTACCGGGACGGCCGCCGGCGCGAGCTCGCGCGCCCCGCCGCGGCCACCGTGCCCCGCGCTAGCTCATCTGCGAGAGGTCCTTGCCCAGCGCCCAGCCCCAGCGCGGCGTGACCGTCGTGCCGTACGTGTTGATCCACTGGTCGAGGCCGTACGTGGCGATGGGCCCGACGTTGTGCATGACCTTGTCGTCGCCGATGTAGATGCCCACGTGCCCGTAGATGCGCCCCGCCGAGGTGAGGTTGTGCGTCGACACGGCGATGATCATGCCCACCTGCAGCGCGGATTTATCCGAGCTCGTGCAGTACATGTTGTACATATCGCACGCGTTGCCCCACACCGACCCGATGCCGGCGTTCGAGAACACGTAGCTCACCCACGCCGCGCACCAGCCCAGGCCGGGCGACGCCGTGTAGTAGCACGAATCGACCACGCGCTTCTGCGCGGAGCTCGCCGCCGAGTAGTCCTGGCCGCTCCCCGCCGCGGGCAGGACGGGCGGCGTGCTCGAGCCGCCGCCGGCCATGGCCTCCTGCCGCCGGCGCTCGGCCTCTGCCTCGGCCTGCGCGGCCGCGAGAATCTCCTCGTCGCGCTTCGCGATGAGCTGCTTCACCTCGTCGTCGAGGCCGTTCAGGATCTCCTGGGTCTCCTGCTGCTTCTGCTGCATCTCCGAGAGCTGCTCGGCCTGGGCGGCCTTGAGCTCCTCGAGCTCGGCCTTCTGGTCCTCGAGGCTCTGCCGCTTCTGCTCGAGCTGCGTGCGGATCTCCTCGATCTCGGCGATGACCTCGCGGTCCGCCTCATTGATCTTCTCGACGTAGTACGCGTTCGAGATGAGCTCGTCGAACGTCGTCGCCGAAAGCAGGATGGAGAGCGTCTCGTTGCCGCCGTTCTTGTAGCTCGTCGCGACGCGCTCGGAGAGCACCTCCTGCTTAGCGGCGAGCTGCTCCTCCTGCTCGGCGATCTCGGCCTCGGTTGCCTCGATCTGCGCCGTGACGTCCTCGATCTGCGAGATGGTCTCGTCCTGCTTCTTGCTGAGCTCCTGGTACTGCGCGGAGAGGTCGTCGAGCTGCGCCTGGACCTCGTCGAGGCGCGTCTGCGCGTCATCGAGCGCGTCGAGCGTCTCCTGCGAGGCCTGCGGCGTCGCGCGCGCGGTGATGGGGCTCGCGAACAGCGTGGCGAGGCCCGCGGCGGCGAGCGTCATCTTGATGGCGTCGCGGCGCGTGCAGCCGCTCGGGGCGGCAGGGGCGGTGTTGCGGGTATCGGAAGGGATAGGGGTTCCCCCGGGAAAATCGCTGCGGTGTGACATACGTGCTCCGTTTGATCTCTGTGTGTATGCTCAACCTGCCCATAAGGATACCGCACCGCGCGGGGATGTCCGCCCACATCGTCGAATAATCGCGCAAACGGCACGGCACCCCCGCGGGCGGCGACGCTATACTTTGAGTGACGCCGATGCGGTGAGCGAACGGGGCGGGGCCCGCCCGCGCGCACCGACGCCCGGCACCGCGCGCCCCAGCCGGCGCGGCAGCATTCGACGTGAGGAGTCACCCATGGCACAGGCACTGACACCGCAAGATACATGCGTCCTCGTTACCGGGGGCGCCGGATTCATCGGATCGCACACGTGCGTCGAGCTGCTCCAGCGCGGCTATCGCGTCGTGGTGGTGGACAACCTCTACAACGCGAGCCCCGTCGCCCTCGACCGCGTGCGCCAAATCGTGGGCGAAGACGCCGCGCAGAACCTCGCCTTCTACGAGGTGGACGTCAACGACCGCGCTGCGCTCGACGCCGTCTTCGAGGCCGAGCACCCCGACCGCGTCATCCACTTCGCCGGTTACAAGGCGGTGGGCGAGAGCGTGAGCAAGCCGCTCGAGTACTACCACAACAACATCGGCAACACGCTCACGCTGTGCGCCTGCATGCGCGACCACGGCTGCAAGGACATCATCTTCTCGAGCTCCTCGACCGTCTACGGCGACCCGGACAACCCGCCCGTGACCGAGCTCGACCCCAAGAAGCCCGCCACGAACCCCTACGGGTGGACGAAGTGGATGATCGAGCAGATCCTCATGGACCTGCACACGGCCGACCCGGAGTGGAACGTCGTGCTGCTGCGCTACTTCAACCCCATCGGCGCGCACCCCTCCGGCCTCATCGGCGAGGACCCGAAGGGCATCCCGAACAACCTCGTGCCCTACGTGGCGCAGGTGGCCGTGGGCAAGCGCCCGTTCGTGCAGGTCTTCGGCGACGACTACCCCACCCCCGACGGCACCGGCGTGCGCGACTACATCCACGTGGTCGACCTCGCGCGCGGGCACGTGTCGGCGCTCGAGTGGATGAACGGCCGCTCCGAGGTGGGCATCTTCAACCTGGGCACCGGCACCGGCTCCTCGGTGCTCGACGTGATTCACGCGTTCGAGCGCGCCTGCGGCCACGAGATCCCCTACAAGATCTGCCCGCGCCGTGAGGGCGACATCGCCGCGAACTGGTGCGACGCGACCAAGGCCGAGCAGGAGCTGGGCTGGAAGGCCGAGTTCGACATCAACGACATGTGCCGCGACTCCTGGAACTGGCAGTCCAAGAACCCCGACGGCTTCGAGACCGCGTAGCGCGCCCCAGACGAGCCACCGAGTCACCGACCGAAACGAGAAGCCCCATGCCCAACGCCTTCGCCGCATACCTCGCCGAGCACCACACCGACCTGGACGGGTACCTCGCGTCGTTCTTCGGCGAGGAGCGCACCGGCTGCCCTGCGGGGGACGACCTCGACCGCTTCCTCTACGCGCCCCTGCGCGCGTTCTCCGAGAACGGCGGCAAGCGGCATCGTCCCCTCATCTGCCTCATCGCCTGCCGCGCCGTGGGCGGCGACCCCGCGCGCGCCCGGAGCTGCGCGGCGGCCATCGAGCACTTCCAGAGCGCGGCCCTCATCCACGACGACATCGCGGACAACGGGCAGCTGCGCCGCGGGAAGCCGTGCCTCTACCTCACCGAGGGCGTGGGGCTCGCCATCAACTGCGGCGACCTCGACCTCACGCTCGTCACGGAGGCCGTGCTGAACGACCCCGTGCTCGACGACGCCACGCGCGTGCGCGTGATGCGCGAGCTCACCGCCATGACGATGCGCACCATCGAGGGGCAGGCGCTCGACCTGGGCTGGGTGCGCGACGAGCGCTTCGACCTCGGCGTCGACGACTACCTGCGCATGGCCACGCTCAAGACCGCGCACTACAGCGGCGCCGTGCCGCTCGCCTGCGGCGCGATCATCGGCGGCGGCAGCGAGGCGCAGGTCGAGGCGCTGCGCTCGTTCGGCCTCGACACCGGGCTCGCCTTCCAGATCCAGGACGACCTCATCAATCTCGTGGGCAGCGACACCGCCAAGGATTTCCGCACCGATATCACCGAGGGCAAGCGGACGCTCGTGGCCGTGCACGCGCTCGCCGACCCCGCGGCGCACGACGAGGTCGAGGCCATCCTGCGCTCCGGGTCGAGCGACCCGGCGGTGCTCGCGCGCGCCGTGGAGCTTTTCGAGGAGACGGGGTCGATCGCCTACGCCCACGACGTGGCTGAGCAGCTCATCGCCCGCGCGAAGACCACGCTCGCCGGCATCGAGCTCGACGAGGCGTGCCGCGCGCTCCTGCTCGACATGGCCGATTTCTTCCTCAGCCGCGCGAGCTAGCGGATGACATAATCTAGACTGATAAAATCCAGACAGGCTGGTTTTTATCATTTGACGCGACGCCGGATGATAAAAACCAGCCTGTCTGGATTTTGTCATTTCTTGGCGCGGCGCTCGAGGCGGCGGTACAGGATGCCGCCAGCAAGGAGGAGCGCGCCCGCTACCAGCACCGATGCGATCGCCAGGGTGTAGTCGCCCGTGCCGAGCGCTGACGCCGCGACCGTCGAGGTCACGACCGAGGGCAGGCGGCCGAACGTGGTGATCGCGAGCACCGCCCCGAAGCGCATCTTGGTGAGCCCGGCGAAGTAGGTGAGGAAGTCCTTCGGCGTGCCGGGGATGAGGAACACCGCGAGCATCACGAGCTCGAGCCGGCGCGTGTCGCGGATCCACGCATAGCGCTCGAGTTGCGCGCGGTCGAAGAACCTCCCCACGAGCCGCCAACCCCAGCGCCGCACCGCGAGATAGATGGCGCTCGAGGCGATGACCGAGGCGATAAGGCAGAGCACCGTGCCCTCGACGAGGCCGAACGCGTAGCCGCTCGCGAGCTCGACGGGCTCTCCCGGCAAGAACGCGAGCACCACCTGCAGCGCGTTGATGCCCACGAGGGCGAGCCGGCTCAGCACCGCATGCTCGGCGACGAGGGCGTGCACCGCCGCCGGGTCGGTGAGCCAGGCGTAGATGCCGGGCAGGTAGCGCCAGCAGGCCGCTGCCAGCGCCGCGACGATCGCGACGGCGCAGGCCGCGCCGGCAACGCGCGCGACCGCCGAAACCTCATCTGTCATCGCATCTCCCTGTGGCATCTGTGGCATCGCAAACCCCCATCCATCGTATCTGCCGCGTGTTCGCCCTCGGTAAGCCCCGCGTCAAGAGCGCTGCCGTCACGCGGCGAAGGTCACCGTCACCCGGGCACCGCCCTCGGGAGCGTTCGCGAGGGCGACCTCGCCGCCATGGAGCCGCGCGAGCACGCGCGCCACATTGAGCCCCAGGCCGAAGTGCTCGGCCGACTTCTGCTCGCTGAAGAAGGCGTCGCACCCGTGATGGAGCGCCTCGGCGGAGAAGCCGGGGCCGTCGTCCGTCACGGTGACAGCGAGCGTGGGCGCTGCGTCGCGCACCGCATCGCCGCCGGGCGCGAGGTCGAGCCCGACCGTGACGAGCGCGCTCGCGTGCCCGCAGGCATTGGAGAGGACGTTGCCCAGCACCTCTTCGACGACCTGCATATCGAGCTCAAGCGGCGCCCCGCCGTTCTCGCGCGACCGCGCCCGCAGGCTATCGCCCACCGCGAAGCGCAGCCCGCACGCGGCGCCGTTCGCCGCGACGTAGGCTGTGGCCTGGCGCTCGATGGCATCGACCGCATCCGCGGGCTTGATGGGAGCGCGGTTGACGGCGCGATCCTCGAGCTTCGTCACGCGCGCCATCGCCGCCGCGTAGCGCTCGAGCCGCTCGACTTGCTCGGAGATGACCGCGAGCGAACCCTCGACCCCGGCGGGCGATTCCTCCCCGCGCGCCCACACGCTCGCCAGCTCGACCGTGCCCTTGAGCACCGTCACGGGCGTGCGCAGGTCGTGGGCGAACGCTGCGTTCAGCCGGCGCCGATCCTCCGCCGTGCGCCAGAGCTCCCGCTGGGATTCCAGCAGCGCGGCGCGCATGCGCTCCATGGCCGCCGCGAGCCCGCTCAGCTCGCGCCCGCGCACCGGCTCGATCTGGAAATCGAGGTCGCGCGCGGCGATGCGCTCCGCCGCCCCGCCCAGCTCCGCGAGCGGCCCGCCGATATAGCGCCGGTAGAACCTGCGGAAGAGCAGGATCGCCAGGCCGCCGTACGCCAGGACGGGCACCCCGATGCCAGCCGTGAGCCGCAGCGCCCAATCGAGCCACGTGAGGTAGCTCGCCTCGTCGAGCGCCACGTAGTACGCGACGTTCGAGAGCAGCACGTCCTCCCCGAAGTCGCCCGCCCCGAACGCATCGACCGTCGGCAGGCGCGCGGCGCGCTCGCGGGCATCGTAGGCGGGCAGCTCGTCCACCGGGATCGTCGCATCCGGGTCGTACGGCTCGCCGCCCGTCGCCCGGTACTGCTCCTCGGTGTAGTTGCCGCCCCAATCGGACACGCGGTACGACAGGTCGCTCCGCAAGAGCCCCATCGTCGCGTCCACGACGCGCATGTCGCGGTCCCACCCGCCCGCAACGATGCTGTCCTCCGCCTCGTCCCGCGCGGCGTGGACGAAGGCGACGAATACGATATGGTCGTACGAATCCTCGAGGTAGACGGGGGTCGCCCGCAGCAGCTCGTCGGTCGCGGCATCATAGAGGTACGGCCCCGCATTGACCTCGGCGTGCTCCGCCCGGTGCTCCTCCGAGACCCGGTAGTACACCTCCATGAGCGCGTCGATGGCCACGAGCGCCACCGCGCTCGCTGCCACGAGCCACACGAGCGCATAGCCGAAGAACGCCCGCATGATGGTGGGGTTCCGGAACCATGCCTTCATGCGCGACCACGCCCGGCCGGGACGTCCGCCGGTACCCGCAGCGCCGCCCGCTCCCCCGTCCGCGCCGCGCCGCCGTTCCATCATCGTGCCGCCCATCGGTACCCCACGCCCCAAACCGTCTCGATCACCTCGTGCCGCGCGCCGGCCGCCTCGAACTTGTTGCGGATCCTCCGCACGTGTTCGCGCACGATGGATGGGTCGCCCGTCGCGTCCCACGCCCAAACCCGCTCGTAGATGAACGCCCGGTCGTACACGCGCCCCGGGTGCTTGCTCAGCAGCGCGATGATGTCGAACTCGGTGCGCGTGAGGTCGACCCGCACGCTAGCGCGCCCGCCGGCCGTCGCGCCCGGCCCCTCACCCGCCGCCGGCTGCGTCCGCACCTCGACCGTGCGCTTGGCATAATCGATCGTGATGTCCGAGAGCACGGAGACGCTGCGCGAGGCCGTCCCGCCGTCGCGCCGGGCCTCGCGCGCAAGATGCGCCCGCACGCGCCCACCGAGCACCGCGAGCGAAAACGGCTTGAGCACGTAATCGTCGGCGCCGGCACTGAAGCCGTCCAGCTGGTCGGCGTCCTCGATGCGCGCCGTGAGGAAGATGATGGGGCAGCTGAGCACCTCGCGCAGGCGGCGGCACAGCCCGAAGCCGTCCATGCCGGGCATGTTGACGTCGAGCAGCGCCAGGTCCACGCCGCGTCCGCGCTCGAGCACGCGCCGCACCTCCGCGAGCGCGCCCTCCGCGTCCGTCGCGCAGGCGGTCGCATAGCCCTCCATCTGGAAATACTCGTCGAGCATGTTCACGATGGCAGGCTCGTCGTCGACGATGAGCAGCAGCTTCGCATCCGTCTCGCTTGGCATGGCGTTCTCCTATCTTTAAGTCGTTGCATCTGAGAGCCGGATACCGGATGCTTTGGTGCAATGCAGAATCTGGCGGGCAGGGATGCCGGCATGGCAGTTGGGGCGCCCGAGGCGACCTCGCAAGGGAGAGTGG
>NZ_NFIE01000026.1:0-23253 GCF_002161605.1 [Collinsella] massiliensis
GGGGCTCATCTCGCTAATCGAGCTCGGGAGGGGCGGGAGCCCGTCGATGCGCGAGCGGTACCGCGCCTGGGTCGAGGACGGGTTTCCAATTCCCGCGGATCAGGGTTGACAAACAATAGGAGCGTCGTTTTTTATGGAAGCGGACCCTTCGCTACTTGAGGGGGTGCCTATAAACCGTTCGTTTCGCGTACTTTGGGATCCGCGGCCCGCGCCGGGTCGTCGCGAACGCGCCGAAAACCGCCGGAAGCGCGCTTTGCGCACCGGGAGCACGCTTGGTAACGGCCCCAGTGCGCCCCGGAGCTCCTACCCGCGCTTGATCAGGCGCGCGACGCGGCCGAAGATCCCGTCGAAAAAGGGCGCCTCGGAGACGCCGAGCGCATAGGGCAGGCCGAACGACACGATGATCGCCGGCACGCCGGCCGCCGCCACGAAGACGAGGCCCTGGAGCGTGCCGCTCGGGGAGCCCATGAGCATGGTGAGCGCCTGGAGCACGACCCAGCCCGCCGCGGAGCCCAGAAGACCGAAGCCCACCGCACGCAGGCACGGCGCGATCACGGAGCGCAGACCGAACGCGCCCACCTCGCGCCGGATGGACGCGAGCGAGATCACGTCCACCGCGAGGAACAGGAACGTGGAGCTCAGAGGCACGACGTAGAGGCCGTAGAGCGGGGTGAGCGCGAGGCAGAACACCACCTGGACGACGGCGGCCACGAGGCTCGCGATCGCGTAGATCTTCATGCGCATGAGCGACGAGCACACCTTCTGCAGGTACGTCGAGATGCCGTATAGCGGCAGCGCGATGGACTGCACCTGCAGGTAGGTCGCCGTGAGCGCGGCGTCCTCCGCGTCGAGGCCGCCGAGCACCGCGATGAGGTACGGCGCGAACGTCATGAGCAGCATCATGCAGGGGATCGAGGTGAACGCGACCTTGCGGATGCCCGAGGTCACCGCGCGGCGGAAGGCGTCCATGCGCCCCGCGACGCGGAAGTTGGAGAGCTCGGTGAACATCGCCGTGGTGATGGGGATCACGAGGATGGAATAGGGCAGCACGTACCACACGCGCGAGTAGTACGAGATGGCCGCGCCGTTCGGGGTGACCTGGAGCGCGCACGACGACTGCACCGCGTTCGTGGGGAAGGCCGAGAGCGTGACGATGAGCGTGGGCAGGCCGATGGTGAGCGTCTCGCGGATGGCCGGGTCGTGCAGGTCCACGCGCAGGCGCAGGCGCACGCCGTGGCGCCTGAGGGCGGGCAGCTGCATGATCACCTGCGCGGCCACACCGAGCGGGTTGCCGATCGCCAGGATGATGAGGCCCTCGCGCCAGCCCATGATGCCGCCGCGCACGAGGAAGGCGTAGAGCGTGAACGAGGCGATGGTGATGACGTTGTTCACGATGGGCGCAGCGGTGCTCCACAGGTAATCGCGCTCCGCGTTGAGGACGCCCGAGATGACCGACGACATGCCGTAGAGGATGACCTCGAACGCGAAGAAGCGGAAGAACCACACCGCGAGGTCGAAATCGAACGCCTCGTCCGCGCCGGCGGATTGCGTCCACACGATGGGCACCGCGAAGACGAGGCAGATGACGGAGAGCACGCCCATGACGATGAGGATGAGCGAGAGCAGATTCGAGGCGTACGCGGCCGCGCCCTCGCGCCCGAGCCGGCCGCGGACGGAGAGGTACACCGGGAGGAACGAGGTGATGAGCATGCCACCCATCACGAGCTCGTAGAGGGCGTTCGGGAGCGTCGAGGCCACCGTGTAGCAGCTCGCGACCGACATGAGCGCGCCCGAGAGCGCGTTCGCCTGCGCCATCGTACGACCGAAGCCGGTGATGCGGCTCACGATCACGAGCAGGCTCGCGCCGTTCGCCTTGCGCGATACGAGCTCCTCGACTTCTTCCTCGCTCTCCTCACCGGGAAGCATCTCGTCGACGGGCTGCGCGACGGACGGCATGTCGGCCGCGATCACGGGCATCTCGGCATCTTGCGCGCGCCGCTTCCCCGCATCATCTCGCTCGAGCTCTGACATCCTTCACGACCTTCCTAGATAGCACGGCGCCCCCGCGTCCACGGAGGCGCCGCATCGAATCGCCTTCGGGCAGCACGCCCGCGCGACGGCTTACACCGGTGAGCCGCCGCCCGCGAAGTTGCCGCCCGTGTAGAGCGTGCTCACCACGACGCCCACGCCGGGCGAGGAGGCGTGCACGTACTGGCCGCCGCCGATATAGATGCCCACGTGGTAGATGGCGCTGCCGCTGCCGCCGTATCCCCAGAACACGAGGTCGCCCGGCTTGAGGTAGGCGGTGTCGTACACGAGGTGCCCCAGGCTCGCGACGAGGTTGTACTGGCCCTGGGAGTAGTGCACGATGGAGTAGCCGAGCTGGCCGTAGCAGTAGGTCACGAGGCCCGAGCAGTCGAACGCGTCCGGCCCCTCGGCGGCCCACACGTAGCTCTTGCCCACCTGGGCGAGGGCGACGTCGACGACGCTCGTGGGGGCGCTGCCGGAGTTCGTGTTGCCGGTATTCATGCTGCCGCCGTTGTTGCCGCCGTTGTTCCCGGTATCGGTGTTGTTCTGGGCGTTGTTCTGCGCCTCCTGCTCGGCGGCCAGGCGCGCGGCCTCCTCGGCCGCACGGCGCGCCTCCTCCTCGGCGAGCTGCGCCTGGAGCTGGCTGTCGAGGCCCTCGTAGTAGGCCTGCTGCTCGGCGACCTTGCTCTCGATCTCGGCGTTCGTCTGCTTCTGCTCGTCCACGAGCCGCTGCTGCTCCGCCTCCTGCTCCGCGAGCTCGTCGCGGCGCTCCTGGAGCTCGGTGCGCGTGGCCTTGACCTCTTCGACGAGCTCGGAGTCGTAGTCGATCATGCGGTTGGCGTAGTAGAGCTGCGTGACGAGCTCCTCGAAGTCCGAGACGCCCACGAGCACGGAGAGCGGGCTGCCCGAGGAATCCTGCTTGTACGATTCCGCAAGGCGCTCCGCGAGGCGCTCCTGGCCGTCCGCCAGCTTCTCCTCGAGCTCGGCGATGTCCTGCTCGGCCTGGTCGATCTCCTGCTGCGTGGCGTCCAGGTCCTGCTGGAGCGCGTAGAGCTTGTTGTTCGCGACCTCGAGCTCGTTGGAATACTCGGTGAGCGTGGCGTAGGCCGCATCGACCTGATCCTGCAGCTCGCTCGATGGCACGGCGCCTGCCGCCAGGGGGAACGTGCCCAGGGCGAGCACGGCCGAGACGAAGATGGCGACGGCGGATGAGAATCGCTTCAAATGCATGCGGAATAATCCTCTCGTTCGCTCGAACGCATAAACTATAGCAACCATGAAAAATGCGGCCACCGGCCACAGCGATTCTCCAAGCGATAACCAGAGCACCTACACAGAAGCGAGCGGGGCGGCGGGACGGGGTGGACAGCGTCCCGCGGGAGCCCTTACCGCGTGATGGCGGCGACCGTCGCGCCCGTGAATGCCACGAGGTCGTCGGGCGCGATGACGAGCTGCAGCCCGCGGCGACCGCCCGAGATGAAGATCTCGTCCCAGAGCTCGCAGGTCTCGTCGATGAGCGTGGGGAAGCGCTTCTTCATGCCCACGGGCGAGCAGCCGCCGCGCATGTAGCCGGTCACGGGCACCAGGTCGCGCACGTGCATCATAGAGAGCGTCTTCTCCCCCGCCACCTGCGCGGCGCGCTTCAGGTCGAGCTCCTCGGCCACGGGGATGCAGCACACCACGTGGCCGCCGCCCGGGGCCTCGCAGACGAGCGTCTTGAAGCCCTGGCCCGGCTCCTCGCCCAGCTGCTCGGCCACATGGACGCCGGAGAGGTCGTTCTCGTCGACCTCGTAGGTGCGCACCCCGTAGGCGATGCCCGCGCGGTCGAGCTCGCGCATCGCGTTCGTTTTCTGCAGTTTCTCGCGCTTCGCCATCATCACTCCCAAGGGTCGCGGGTGCGGGTCGGATGGGTTGGTTGGGGACGTGTTCCGTTCAACCCATTCGCTGGAGGGCGGCGCCGGCCGACCCCAACCGTTCCCGAATGGGTTGAACGGAACACGTCCCCAACCAACCCATCCAGCCAGCCCGTTCGCTACATCGCCTGGCGCTTGCGGTCGCGCTCCAGGATGGGCGCGAGGAAGCGGCCCGTGTAGCTCTCCGGGCAGGCGGCGACCTGCTCCGGGGTGCCCGAGACCACGATGCGCCCGCCGCCCGAGCCGCCCTCGGGACCCAGGTCGATGATGCGGTCGGCCACCTTGATGACGTCGAGGTTGTGCTCGATCACGAGCACGGTGTTCCCCGCGTCCACGAGGCGCTGCAGCACGTCGATGAGCTGGCGCACGTCCTCGAAGTGCAGGCCCGTGGTGGGCTCGTCCAGGATGTAGAACGTCTTGCCCGTCTGGCGGCGGTGCAGCTCCTTGGCGAGCTTCACGCGCTGCGCCTCGCCGCCCGAGAGCGTCGTGGCGGGCTGCCCCAGGCGCACGTAGCCCAGACCCACGTCGTAGAGCGTCTGCAGCTTCCGCTTGATCTGCGGGATGTTGCCGAAGAACGCGAGCGCCTCGGTCACGGACATGTCGAGCACGTCCGAGATGGACTTGCCGCGGTACGTGACCTCGAGCGTCTCGCGGTTGTAGCGCTTACCGCCGCAGACCTCGCACGGCACGTAGATGTCGGGCAGGAAGTGCATCTCGATCTTGATCTGGCCGTCGCCCTTGCACGCCTCGCAGCGGCCGCCGGGCACGTTGAAGCTGAAGCGCCCCGGGCTGTAGCCGCGCGCCTTGCTCTCGGGCACGCTCGCGAAGAGCGCCCGCAGGTCGTCCCAGAGCCCGATGTAGGTGGCGGGGTTCGATCGCGGCGTGCGCCCGATGGGCGACTGGTCGATGTCGATGACCTTGTCGATCTCCTCGAGCCCCTCGAGCTTGCGGTACGGCCCCACAGGGCGGGCGGAATGGTGGATCGCGTTCGTGAGCGCCGGCGCGATGGTGTCGGTCACGAGGCTCGACTTGCCCGAGCCCGAGACGCCCGTCACCACGGTAAACGTGCCGAACTCGATCTTCGCCGTGACGTTCTGCAGGTTGTTCGCGCGCGCCCCGCGGATCACGAGCGCGCCGCGCCCGGGCTTGCGGCGCTCCTCGGGCAGGCGGACCATCCGCTTGCCCGTGAGGTAGGCGCCCGTGAGCGAGGCGGGGCAGGCCATGATGTCCTCCGGCGTGCCGGCGCACACGACCTCGCCGCCGCGCTCGCCCGCGCCCGGCCCCATGTCCACCACGAAATCCGCCGCGCGGATGGTGTCCTCGTCGTGCTCGACCACGATGACCGTGTTGCCGAGGTCGCGCAGGCGCTCGAGCGTGGCGATGAGCCGCTCGTTGTCGCGCTGGTGCAAGCCGATGGAGGGCTCGTCCAGGATGTAGAGGACGCCCATGAGCCCCGCGCCGATCTGCGTGGCGAGGCGGATGCGCTGGGCCTCGCCGCCGGAGAGCGTCGCCGAGGCGCGGTCGAGCGTGAGGTAGTCGAGGCCCACGTCCACGAGGAAGCGCAGGCGCTCCAGGATCTCCTTCACGATGCGCCCGCCGATGAACTCCTGCCGCTCGGTGAGCTCGAGGCCCTCGAAGAACGCGAGCGACTCGCGGCAGCTCATGCAACAGACCTCGTAGATGGACTTGCCGCCCACCGTGACGGCGAGCATCTCGGGGCGCAGGCGCGCGCCGTGGCAGGCCGAGCACGGCTCCTCACGGATGTAGCGCTCGAGGCGGGCCTTCGTGTTCTCGTTCGTCGTCTCGATGTAGCGCTCGTAGAGGATGTTGCGCACGCCGGAGTACTTGGTGAACCAGTGCGTGTCGCGGCCGTCCTGCGTGTGATAGTCCACGCGCATCTTCTTGTCGCCCAGGCCGTCGAGGAAGACCCGCTGCACGCGCTTGGGCAGGTCGCGCCAGGGCGTGGCGGGATCGACCTTGAGGTGCTTGGCGAGGGCGCGGAAGATCTGCGGGTAGTAGTTCGACTTGCCGAAGAAGCTGCCGAAGACCCCCTTCTCGATGGAGAGCGACGGGTCCTCGATGAGCGCCTCGGCGTCCACGACCTTCTTGAAGCCCAGGCCGTCGCACTCGGGACAGGCGCCGTAGGGCGCGTTGAACGAGAAGTCGCGCGGCTGCAGGTCGTCGATGGAATGGCCGTGCTCGGGGCAGGCGAGCGCGAGCGAGTACGTGAGGAGCTCGCCCTCCGTGCCCTCCGGCGCGTCGCGGTCCGGCAGCAGGTAGACGGCCACGCGGCCGTGCGCGAGGTTCGTCGCCTGCTCGACGGCCTCCGCGATGCGCCCCACGGAGCCCTCGCGGATCACGATGCGGTCGACCACGACCTCGATGGTGTGGCGGAACTTCTTGTCGAGCTCGATGCGCTCATCGAGGCTGCGCACCTCGCCGTCCACGCGCACGCGCGAGAAGCCCTCGGAGCGCAGGTCGTCGAGGAGCTTGGCGAACTCGCCCTTGCGGTCGGACACCACGGGCGCGAGCACGAAGGCGCGCCGGCCCTGCCCCGCCTCGAGGATCTTGTCGGCCACCTGGTCGGTGGTCTGCCGCTCGATGACGCGTCCGCACTCCGGGCAGTGCGGCGTGCCGATGCGCGCGAAGAGCAGGCGCAGGTAGTCGTAGATCTCGGTGACCGTGCCCACCGTGGAGCGCGGGTTCTTGCTCGTGGTCTTCTGGTCGATGGACACCGCCGGCGAGAGGCCGTCGATGGAGTCGAGGTCGGGCTTGTCCATCTGGCCCAGGAACTGCCGCGCGTAGCTCGAGAGGCTCTCCACGTAGCGGCGCTGGCCCTCGGCATAGATGGTGTCGAAGGCGAGGCTCGACTTGCCCGAGCCGGAGAGGCCGGTGATGACGACGAGCTCGTCGCGCGGGATCTCGACGTCGATGTCCTTGAGGTTGTGCTCGCGGGCACCGCGGATGACGATGGACGAATCGGACATGGTTGCTCCGTTTCATAGATGGCAACCCTTAATTCTAGCGCAGCGGGTGCGGGCCGCCCCGGCCTGCCGCGGCCGCCACGATTCGTCCAAGCCTTGTTCGATGGGGCGGGAGGCCCGCCGCTAGACGCTCACGGTAAATGTCGTGACGCCCTCCGTGCTCGAGGCCTCGATGGATCCGCCGTGCGCCTCGACGATCTCCTTCGCGATAGCGAGCCCCAAGCCTGCGCCGCCGCCGCTACGCGCACCGTCCGCACGGTAGAACTTTTCAAAGATGCTCTTTAGGTGCACGGGCGAGATCTCGCGCCCCGTATCCTCGACTGCGAACGCGGCGCGCTCCCCTTCAGCGTGCGCCCGGCATACGAGCGTCGACCCCGCATCTGCGTAGGCGAGCCCGTTCTTCATGAGGTTCCCCAGCACGCGCGCCATCTTCTCAGGGTCGATGAACGCCGTGAAGCCATCGGGCACATCCAGCTCGATCGTTACATCGCGCGCCTGCGCCACGGGGTAGAACTCGTCCACGAGCTGCTCGAGGAGCGTCCTCACATCGGTTTGCACGCGCTCGATGGGAATTGCCCCCAGGTTGTAGCGCGTGATCTCAAAGAACTCGTCCATCATGGCGTCGAGCCGCTCGGCCTTCTCGAAGGCTGCGCGGGCATAGCGCTCGCGGCGCGCGGACGATAGGCCAGGCTCCTCGGCAAGCAGGGACAGGTAGCCGATCACCGAGGTCAGCGGCGTTTTGATGTCGTGCGCGAGATATGCCACCAGCTCGTTCTTACGGGCCTCGGCCGCCTGGACCGCCCGCGCATCCGCCTGAGCCCGCTCTCTCAGACGGGCGAACTCGCGCTGAACATCTGCGAGCCCCGGCGGGAGCTCCGCGGCAGCGTCTCCATCGGCGACGCACGCGACGGCATACGTAACCTCATCCACCGCATGGGCGCATCTGCCCGTCCACCAGACGGCCACCGCCGCGATACCGGCGGCGTACGCACCCCACACCACGGGGCCCTGAATGAAATCGGCGATGGCACGGTAATCGGAGAGGTCGCGAAACTGCGGCATGCCGTTCGAGCGGGAGCCTTCCTGATAGCCGAGCATGCGATACAGGTCGGCCGACTCCTCGGGCACCTCGACCCACACCGAGGTCACGTCGGCGATGACGCTGGAAAGGGGCGGCCAGATGAGCTCGCGCGCCACAAGCACCAGCGCACAGAACGCGACGGTGAACGCAGCGAAACCCATGAGCAAGCCGGCGATGTCGTGCCGCCGCGTGCGCACGCCCTGCATCGTCTTCATCTGCATCCCTTTCTTGTCTTGGGACGCCCCCAGCGGCAGCGCCCCCGGAATCGCCCCGCCCGATACCGCGCCCGCGGATCGTCCTACGGCGCGATCTTGTAGCCAACGCCCCACACCGTCTCGATGAAGGTCTGCTCCGAGTCGATGGAAGCCAACTTGGCGCGCAGGTGGCGGATGTGCACCATCACGGAATTCGAGCTTCCCGGCAGGTATCGCTCCCCCCAAACCTCCTGGTAGAGATCGCGCGTGCTCACCGGTCGGCCGTGCGCCGCGAGCAGGCAGGCGAGCACATCGAACTCCTTGGGCGTGAGGGTAAGGGCGCATCCATGGAGCAGCGCCGTATGCGCCGCGCGGTCGATCTCGATGCCGCGGCAATAGAGCGTATCGGCAGCCGCGTCGCCGAGCGCATATGAGGCGCGGCGCAAACACGATTTCACGCGCGCAACGAGCTCGCGGGGCAAGAACGGCTTGGTGATGTAATCGTCGCCCCCGCTCATGAGGCCGACCACCTTATCCGGCTCCTCGTCTTTTGCCGAGAGGAAGATCACCGGCACATGCGACCGCGCGCGGATGCGGCAGCAGACCTCGTAGCCGTCAAGCCCCGGCATCATGACATCGAGCATCACCAGGTCGATGCGACCCGCTTCGAGTCGGTCGAGCGCCGCGACGCCATCAAGGCACCGCACCGCGCGCATGCCGGCGGACTCGAGCGTCTCGGCAACGAGCTCGACGATCGCAGGGTCGTCATCGACGACCAATATGGTCTTGGTTCCGTCCATAGCGCCCATTGTACCGACGAAACAGCCTGGCCAGAGAGCGGCGTGGCAGAGATAAGGAATCGGTAAGGTCTAGATAACCAAAGGCAAGGATTCGCCATGGGATGCCCAAGGCGCACGCCGCCTACGATGGCGCAAGCGCCGCCGCAGCGCTCACCCCCCCCATCAAATGAAGGGAGCACATCCCCATGGCGAACATCCCCGACGCTCGACGCGCTCGAGCACTGCGCCGGCATGCCGGCAATCCCTCCCTGGCGCAACCGGCTGCCGCCAACCGTGCAGTGCGGAATTCGCCGCCACGCCCGCACCATCCCGTACAGTCGGCACGACGCGCCCAATCCAAGCTCCCGCGCGGCGCGGCCCGCCGGCGCCGTAGGCGCGCGGTGCTGGCCGTCCTCGCGGCAGTGGCGTTTCTTTCGGTGCTCGCCCTCCTGGCGCGTGACCTCACGGCTTTCACCGCACCGCGCGACTTCGAAACGGACAACCTGCCCTGGAACCTCACGTTGGTGAACTCCACGCACCCGTTGCCCGACGACTTCACCGTCTCGACGGTCGAGCTCTCGAACGGGCAACGCGTCGACGAGCGCATTGCCCAGCCGCTCGAGGAGCTCTTCCGCGCAGCGAGCACAGCGGGATACACCCCCTGCGTGAGCTCGGGCTTCCGCACCCGTGATGACCAGGAGCAGATCCTCGAGGACCGGATCGAGTCGTATGAGGCCGATGGGCTCGCGCCGCAAGCAGCCGAACGGGAGGCTCGCCGATGGGTCGCGGAGCCCGGCACGAGCGAGCACGAGCTCGGGCTCGCCGTCGACATCAACGACGCCCTCGGCAATGAGGGGCTCTACGATTGGCTTGCGGAACATGCCCACGAATATGGCTTCATCCAGCGCTATCCGTCGGATAAGACGGACATCACCGGCATCTCGTTCGAGCCGTGGCATTATCGCTATGTGGGCGTCGAGGATGCGACCGCCATCTGGCAGAGCGGCATCACGCTCGAGGAATACCTCGCGCGCACGTAATGCCGCGTGCGAGCGCTCCCATGGCCGAGCCCAAGGGCGCCCTCGCCTACCCGAGCAGATGCTCGACGGCGAGGCGCTGCACGGCGGACATGCTCCCCAGACCCGCGCGCGCCACGGCGACCTCGATGCCCGCCGCGCGGAGGCGCGACGCCCAGCTCGCCTCATCCGCGCCCGCGATCTCGCGCGCCGCGTGCGCCCCACAGGCGACCATAACGGGGACGAGGAGCGCGCTGCGCACGGACGGCGCGCCGGCCGCAACCTGCGCGAGCACCTCGTCCAAACCGGGCGCGCCGTGCATCTGACCGAAGAGGACGTCCGCGCGGCCGAGCCCCGCGAGCGCCTCCCCCAGCAGGGCGTACGCCCGCTCCCCTGCGCCCGCGGCCCCATGGGCGATGCAGACGACGACGCGTCCCGCGCACGCCTCGCAGCGGTCCGCGAGCGCCGCGGCGAGCACACGCGCGTCACGCGGGCCGTCGAGCAGCGGCCGCGCGAGGTGGAGGCGCTCGAAGCGCGGCGCCCAGCGGCAGGCGGCCTCAGCAAGGCGCGCAAAGGATTCGCCCGCCACGATGAGCGAGGTCGCGATGTCGACCTCCGTGCAGCCCTGGGCATGCAGGCCGGCGAGCGCGTCATCCACGCTCAAGGCGGAGACCCCGCCCCGCGCCAGCTTCGCGCGGACGGGGTCGCTCACATAGGCCTCGACGGCAGCCGCCCCGCACCCCGGGTGCGCGCGCCGCCAGGCCCCTTCGACCGCACGCGCGAAGGGCTCGAGGTCGCGCTCGCGCGCCGCGGCCGACGCCGTCCCGTAGCCCGCGATCACGAGACCGCGCCGGGGCGCCGGGGCGCCCTGCCGACCGCGCGCCCTGGGTACCCCAGGCGCCGCATCACCCCTGCCCAAGCGAGCCTCCGTACCACTGCTCGATCATGTGGCGCGCGATGGAGGCGCGGCCGGGCAGCTCGAGCTCGCCCGCGGCGACGGCGGAGGCGAGCTCGGCGCGGGTGAACCAGCGCGCGCTCGCCACCTCCTCGTGGTCGACGCGCGCCTCGGTGCCCACGGCGTGCGCGCGGAAGCCGAGCATGATGGAGGCCGGGAACGGCCAGGACTGCGACCCCAGGTAGCGCACCTCGTCAATCTCGACGCCCACCTCCTCGCGCGCCTCGCGGCGCACCGCGTGCTCCAGGCTCTCGCCCGCCTCGACGAAGCCCGCGGAGACCGAGAAGAAGCCGCGGCGCCACGCGGCGTTGTTCTGCAAGAGGATCCGGTCGTCATCGTCCACGATCGCGGTGATCACCGCGGGCTCGATGCGCGGGAAGAGCAGGCGGCGCTCCTCGCCCCGCCCCGTGCAGGCCTGCGCCCAGCCGGCGAGGACGGGGCGGACGGGCGCGCCGCACGCCGGGCAGAAGCGCTGGTTCGCGTGCCAGGCGGCGAGCGCCACCGCTGTCGTGGCGAGCCCGGATTCGAGCGCCGAGGCGCAGGGCGCGAACTCGCGGAGCTCGACCCAGTCGAAGGCGCGGAGCGCGCGAGCGGCAAACGAGTCGCTCGACCCGTCGATGCCCTGGTCTGCGCTCACGTTCGCGGCGTTCACCGCGGGCGCGGGCCGCGCGATGTCGAGCGCGAGGTAGGGCACGGCGGGGTCGGTCGTGCGGTCGACGCCCAGGTAGATGGCGAGCGCGCCGGGGCGCAGCGCCTCGTCGCGCACCTCCGCGCCTGTGAGCAGGGCGAGCGAGAGCGATCCTTCCGGCACGGTCGCGTCCGGGCGCGGGGCCGCCGGGTCGTTGAAGCAGAAGAGGGCGCCGGGCGCGGCGTCGCCCGCATGCCGGGGCACCGCGACCATGCCGCCGTTCACGAGCAGGATGCGCGTTTCCGCCTCGCCGAGCAGCCGCTCGATGAGCCCCTCCTCGCCGCGGCGCTCCACGTCGTAGTCGACCACCGACTGCGCGAGCGGCAGGCTCGCCATGAACGCCGCATCATCCAGGTCCGCCTTCATGCGCGCTCCCTCCAAAATGATAAAAACCAGCCTGTCTGGATTTTATCACCCGCGGCGGCCGCAGGCGCATCCGACAAGGCCTATGATGGATGCAGTCATGGGGGCGCATGCCCCGGCACCAGAAGGGAGCTCGCATGAACTATCTCATCGTCGGCGGCGTGGCCGCCGGAACCAAGGCGGCGGCGAAGATCAAGCGCTGCGACCGCTCCGCAGACGTGCGCGTCATCACGCGCGACGCGGACATCTCCTACGCGGGCTGCGGCCTGCCGTACTACATCGGCGGCGGCATCGCCACGCGCGACGAGCTCATCGTGAACACGCCCGCCAAGTACGAGGGCCTCACCGGCGTACGCGTGGAGACGGGCGTGGAGGCCACCGGCCTCGACGCGCAGGCGAAGCTCGTCTCCGTGCGCCGCGCGGACGGCACCGTGGGCAGCGAGCCCTACGACAAGCTCGTCATCGCCACGGGCGCCGCGCCCTTCGTGCCCCCGGTCGCGGGCACGGACCTCGCCGGCGTGTTCTGCGTGCGCACCCCCGACGACGCCGAGGGCATTCGTGCCTACGTCGAGGCGAACGGCTGCCGGTCGGCCGTCGTCGTGGGCGCCGGCTTCATCGGCCTCGAGGTGGCCGAGAACCTCGCCGCGCGCGGCCTCTCCATCACGGTCATCGACGCCGCCGATCAGATCATGCCGAACGCCTACGACCCCGAGATGGCCGCATGGGCGACCCGCCAGCTCAAGGCCTCCGGTTGGCGCGTCATGACCTCGACCCCGCTCACCGGCATCCGCGCCGGCGAGGGCGACGCCGCCGGGCGCGCCGCGGGCGTCGAGACCCCGAACGGGGCGCTGCCCGCGGACATCGTGGTGCTCGCCATCGGCATCCGCCCCGCCACCGCCTGGCTCGACGGCTCCGGCATCGAGATGCTCAAGGGCTGCATCCTCGTGGACGAGTACATGCAGACGAACCTCCCGGACGTCTACGCCGCGGGCGACTGCGCCGAGGTGAGAAACGCCATCACGGGCGAGCCCCAGTGGAGCGCGATGGGCTCCACGGCGAACATCTCCGCACGCGCGCTCGCAAAGACCCTCACCGGCACCCCCACGCCCTACCCCGGCGTGCTCGGCACGGGCGTGGTGAAGCTCGGGGCGGCGCTCAACGGCGGCCGCTGCGGCCTCACCGAGGAGCAGGCGCGCCAAGCCGGCTTCGAGCCCGCGAGCGTCGTCGCCATCCTGGACGACAAGGCGCACTACTACCCCGGCGCCTCGAGCTTCTTCCTGAAGCTCATCGCCGACGCGCCCTCGCACCGGATCCTGGGCGTGCAGGTCTTCGGCGCGGGCGCGGTCGATAAGGTCGTGGACATCGCCGTCACCGCCATCTACCAGAAGCTCAAGCTCGAGGACCTCGACCTCATGGACTTCGCCTACGCGCCGCCCTTCTCGACGGCCATCCATCCGCTCGTGACGGCCTGCTACATCCTCGAGAACAAGCTCGCGGGCGCGTTCGAGACCTTCACCCCCGCCCAGTACGCCGCGGGCGAGGCGGCCGGCTACGAGGTCATCGACGTACTGCCCCAGCCCACCATCCCCGGCGCCACCTGGGTCGACCTCGCCGGAATCGGCGCCGACGGCATCGAGGGGGTTCCCTGCGACGCGAAGCTTTTGCTCGTGTGCGCCAAGGGCAAGCGCGGCTACTTCGCGCAGAACCGCCTCAAGGCCGCGGGCTACACCGCCACGCGCGTGCTCGAGGGCGGCATGACGTTCAACGAGGTCAAGGTGCCGCGCAAGCCGGGCAAGAAGCTCCCCGCCGCCGAGATCAAGCGCCTGAAGGGCCTGGGGTGCCTCCAGGACAAGCGCTTCGACGACGTGTTCAACGTCCGCGTCATCACGCGCAACGGCAAGCTCACGAGCGCGGAGCAGAAGACCGTGGCCGAGGCCGCCGAGCGCTTCGGCTCGGGCGAGGTCACGATGACCACGCGCCTCACCCTCGAGATCCAGGGCGTGCCCTACGACAACATCGAGGCCTGCATCGCCTTCCTCCAGGACCGGGGGCTCGACGCGGGCGGCACGGGCTCGAAGGTGCGCCCGGTGGTCTCCTGCAAGGGCACCACGTGCCAGTACGGCCTCATCGACACCTTCGACCTCTCCGAGAAGCTCCACGAGCGCTTCTACGTGGGCTACCACGGCGTCGAGCTGCCGCACAAGTTCAAGATCGCCGTGGGCGGCTGCCCCAACATGTGCGTGAAGCCGGACCTGAACGACCTGGGCATCGTGGGCCAGCGCATCCCGCAGATCGACGTCGCGAAGTGCCGCGGGTGCAAGGTCTGCCAGGTGGTGAACGCCTGCCCCATGGGCGACGCGCAGATCGGCCCGGACGGCAAGATCACCATCGACGGCACGCTGTGCAACCACTGCGGGCGCTGCGTGGGTAGCTGCCCCTTCGGCGCCGTCACCGAGAGCCTCGTGGGCTACAAGGTCTACATCGGCGGGCGCTGGGGCAAGAAGACCGCGCACGGCCGGGCGCTCGATAAGATCTTCACGAGCGAGGACGAGGTCATGGACGTCGTGGAGCGCGCCATCCTCTTCTTCCGCGACGAGGGCGTGAGCGGCGAGCGCTTCGCCGACACCGTGGCGCGCCTGGGCTTCGACTACGTGCAGGAGAAGCTCCTCACCGCGCCCATCGACAAGGAGGCCATCCTGAACAAGACCGTCGTGGGCGGCGCCACCTGCTGAGTCATTGGGGACGGGTTCATTTGACTCACTGAGTCAGTGGGGACGGGTTCGATTGACTCACGCCCGCTCCGCTGGCTCTACCCGCCCCCTCGCCCGCCCCGCCTTCGACGCGACCCCGACCCATGGGAAGGAGACCGAGGACATGACAAGCCCTTGGATGGAGGCGCCCGTCTCGCGACGCGGTGCGCTCATCGCTGCCGCCGCACCCCTCGCGCTGCTCGCCGGCTGCGCCGATAACGCCCCGGACGCGGACGGGAGCGCGGCGGTACAGGACGCCGCCCCCGCCTTCCGCAACACCGACCTCGGCTGCGGCTGGGAGCCTATCGGCGCGCTCGAGCTCGAGCACGCCCGCACCTTCACCGTCGACTACTTCGACGGCGGCTTCGCGCTCATCTGCGCGGCGAGCGACGAGCGCTTCCTCGTCGTGCCCGACGGCGCGAGCGCCCCGGACGGCCTCGCCGAGGACATCGCGGTCATCGCGCAGCCCGCCGACGACGTCTACCTCGTCTCGACGGGCATGATCTGCGTCCTTGACGAGCTCGACGCGCTCGACGCCGTGCACGTGGCCTCCGTCACGCCCGAGACGAGCCCCAACGAGCACCTCACGCAGCTCATCGAGGACGGCGAGGTGGTCTATGGCGGGCGCTACCGCGACCCGGACTTCGAGCTCGTCGCGCAGGCGGGCTGCACGCTCGCCATCGAGAACACGCAGATCCACCGCTACCCCGAGGTCAAGCAGAAGCTCGAGGACCTCGGCGTCACCGTCTTCACCGAGCAGTCGAGCACCGAGGACGACGTGCTCGGCCGCCTTGAGTGGATGAAGCTCATGGGCGTGATCTTCGGGCGCGAGGATACGGCGAACGCACGCTTCGACGAGGTCGCGGAGCGGGTCGACGCCATCGCGCACCAGGAGCCCACGGGCAAGACCGTCGCCTTCTTCTACATCGACTCCGACGGCGCGGCCGTGGTGCGGCGCGCGGGCGACTACTTCGCGCAGATGGTCGAGCTCGCCGGCGGAGAGCCCCTCTCGTTCGGCACGGGCGACGGCGACGCGTCCTCGACCACCTACATCACGGTCGAGATGGAGGAGTTCTTCACCTCGGCGAAGGATGCCGACGTGATCATCTACAACGCCACGGTCGACGAGGGCGTGAGGTCGCTCGCGGACCTCACGGCGAAAAACGCGCTCATCTCCGAGTTCGCGGCCGTCGCCACGGGCGAGGTCTACACCTGCGACAGCAACCTCTACCAGCAGATGACCTCGACCGACCGCATCATCGAGGACCTGCGGGCCGCGCTTCTGGGCGCGTCGGGCGAAAACGGCTTCATCTGGAAGCTGGGCTAGCGCATGGGCGGGCGGGCTTCCGAAGCGGTGCCGGAGCAGGCGGGCGCGCCATCGAACACGGGCGCGGGTAGCGAGCCGGGCGGCGCGGGCGTCCCCCGCAAGCGCACGGCCCGCCATCGCAGGCGGCGCGCGGCGATCGTGTACACTGGCCTCGCCTGCGCGCTCGTGGCCCTCCTCGTCGCGAGCCTGTGCATCGGCAGCGTGGAGATTCCGCCCGCCGACGTGCCCGCCCTCCTCGCAGCGGGGCCGGGCAGCTCGACCGAGAGCCAGGTGCTCTGGCAGATCCGCCTGCCGCGCGCGCTCATGGCCATCGTGCTCGGCGGGGCGCTCGCCCTCTCGGGGTTCCTCCTCCAGACGTTCTTCGCGAACCCCATCGCCGACCCGTTCGTGCTCGGCATCTCCTCCGGCGCGCGCTGCGCCGTGGCCATCGTGATGATCGTCGTCCTCGACGCCAACCAGATCATGAGCCCTTGGATGTCCGTGGGCGCCGCGCTCGCCGGCTCGCTCGCCACCATGGGGTTCGTGCTTCTCATCGCGCGGCGCGCGCGCACCCAGAGCATGCTCATCATCGCGGGCATCATGGTGGGCTACATCTGCTCCGCCGCGACGAACTTCCTCGTCGCCTTCGCGGACGACCAGAGCATCGTCAACCTGCAGAACTGGACGCAGGGGAGCTTCTCGGGCGCCGCCTGGCCCGAGCTCGCGCTCGCCGCCGCCGCGACGCTCGTCCTGGGTGCCGCCGTGTTCGCGCTCTCCAAGCCGCTCGGCGCCTATCAGCTGGGCGAGGGGTACGCGCAGAGCGTCGGCGTGGACGTGGTGCGGCTCCGCATGCTCATCGTGCTCGCCTCGAGCGTGCTCTCCGCCTGCGTCACCGCCTTCGCCGGCCCCGTCTCGTTCGTGGGCATCGCCGCCCCGCACCTCGCCAAGCTGGCCTGCGGCACGGCGAAGCCGATCGTCGTGACCCCTGCGTGTTTCCTGGCGGGCGCCGTGTTCTGCTGCGGCTGCGACCTCATCGCGCGCACGCTGTTCTCCCCCGTCGAGCTCTCCGTGAGCGCCGTGACCGCCGTCTTCGGCGCGCCGATCGTCATCGCGCTCATGCTGCGGAAACGGGGGTACCGATGAAGCGGGTAGACGAACGGGCGCGGGCCGGCGACGCCTGCGGGGCACCGCGCGCCGCGGGCTCCGGCACCGCGGGCTCCAGCGCCGCCGCCCCCGCCGCCCCCATCCTCGAGGCACGCGGCCTCGCCGTGGGGCACGGCGCCCGCCCGCTCGTGCAGGGCATCGACCTCACCGTCGCACCCGGACAGGTCGTGGCGCTCATCGGCCCCAACGGGTCGGGCAAGACGACGCTGCTGCGCACCATCGCCGGCCAGCTCGCCCCGCTCTCCGGCACGCTCCGCATCGCCGGGCGCGACGCCGCCGCCCTGGCCGCCGCCACGCGCGCCCGCATCTGCGCCGCCCTCTTCACGGAGCGTCCGCGCGGCGACCTGCTCACCTGCCAAGACATCGTCGAGGCCGGGCGCTACCCCTTCACCGGGCGCATGGGCGCGCTCTCGGACGAGGACCGCGCCCAGGTGCGCGCCGCCATGCGCGCCGCGGGCGTGTGGGAGCTCCGCGACCGCGACTTCGCCCACATGAGCGACGGCCAGCGCCAGCGCGCCCTCATCGCCCGCGCGCTCTGCCAGGAGCCCCGCCTCCTCATCCTCGACGAGCCCACGTCCTACCTCGACATCCGCGCGCAGCTCGACATGCTGCAGCTGCTGCGCCGCCGCGCCCGCGAGCGCGGCATGGCCGTCATCATGTCGCTCCACGAGATCGAGCTCGCGCAGAAGGCGGCGGATTGGGTCGCCTGCATCCGCGACGGGCGGGTGCTCTGCCAGGGCGCCCCGGACGAGATCTTCCGCGCCCCCACCATCGCGCGCCTCTTCGACCTCGACGAGCGCAGCTACTCCCCGCTCTTCGGCAGCGTCGAGCTCGGAGCCGCCGAGGGCGCGCCCCGCGTGTTCGTCATCGCCGGCGCGGGTACGGGAGCGCGCACGTTCCGCGAGCTCGCGCGACGCGGCGTCCCCTTCGCCTCCGGCGTGCTCTTCGCGCACGACGCCGACGGCATCCTCGCCTGCGCCCTCGCCGCCTGCGCGGTGCTCGCGCCCGACTTCGAGCCCATCGACCCGGACGCCCTCGCGAAGGCCCGCGCGCTCATCGCCGGCTGCGAGGCCGTGATCTGCTGCGCCGACGGATTCCCCGGCGCCGCCGCCCCGAACGCCGGCCTCCTCGAGCACGCCCGCGCGCAGGGCATCCCCGTCTTCGACTCCGCCGCGGCCTACCTCGAGCGCCGCGCGCCCAGCGGCCCGTGCGCTACTCCACGCTCTTGAGCGCCTCGAGCATGTCGACGTCGCGCAGGCGGCGGTTCACCACCACGCCGAGCAGCGCGGTGATGGCGCCCACGATGACGAGCGGGATGATGAACACGTACGGCGCGAACGTGGGGTCGAACATGACGTTGTCCGGCGGCACCACGGTGATGATGTAGTTGCGGAACCACACGCCGAGCGCGTACCCCACGAGGATGCCGAGCGCCGTGAGCAGGATCGTCTCGCGGTAGATGTACATCGTGACCTCGCCGTCGAAGAAGCCGAGCACCTTGATGGTGGAGAGCTCGCGGATGCGCTCCGAGACGTTGATGGTGGTGAGGTTGTAGAGGATCACCCCCGCGAGCAGCGTCGCCACCACGATGAGCACGACCATGATCTTGTTGAGCGATTCGACGATCGTGGCGATCTGCGCGATGAGCGAGGTGTTCTGCACGATGCCCTTGACCGCGGGCAGCTCCATGAGCGAAGCCGCGAACGCGTTCACCGCATCCGGCGAGGAGTCCGCAAGCGTCACGAGCGCCGCGTTGGGCTCATAGGCGACCCCGAAGGCGCGCGCGTAGGCGTCCGCGCCCAGGAAGATGAAGTGCCCCATGTACATCTCGGTGACGCCCGTGCAGGTGAGCTCGCGCTCCGCGCCCGTCGCGTCGCTCACCGTGAACGTATCGCCCGCGCCCACCCCCAGAAGCTGCGCGAGGCGCTCGGAGAGCACGCAGGAATCGGCGTCGAGCGGCACGTCGGCGCCGCTTACGCGCTCGCGCAGGTCGATGTAGTCCCCGAGCTTCCCGGGGTCGTCCGGCACGATGAGCGTGATGTCCTGCGTGTCGCCGTTGGCGCCGGCGACCTTGGTGAGCGCCTCGTAGCGCACGGGCAGCGTGCGCGCGACCTCCGGCTGCGCGAGCGCGCGATCGAGCTCGCCGCGCTCCTCCGCGGTGGCCGTGGGCGCCTGCGCGACGATCATGTCGTACGTCACGATCTTGCCGAACTGCTCGGCCGAGATGCCCGAGATGGAGTACTGCGTGCCGAATCCCGCGACGAGCAGCACCACCGCGCCCGCCACGCCGAAGACCGTCATGAACATGCGCTTCTTGTAGCGGAAGAGGTTGCGCGCCGTGACCTTGTGCGTGAAGGAGAGGCGGTTCCAGATGAAGGGGATGCGCTCGAGCAGGATCTTCGAGCCCGACGCCGGCGGCTTGGGCAGCAGGAGCTCCGAGGGCTTGTCGCGCAGCTCCTGGCGGACCGCGAGCCAGGCCGGCAGCACGGCGGACACGAGCCCCAGCGCGACGGCGGCCGCGCTCACCGCGGGGTCGAACAGTAGGTGGATGGGCGGCAGCACGAACTTCGTCGCGTAGGCGTTGTAGACGATCCACGGCAGGAGCGTGTGTCCCGCCACGATGCCGATGGCCGTGCCCGCCATGCTCGAGAGCAGGCCGTACATGATGAACTTGAGCGCCACGTCGCCGTCCGAGTAGCCGAGCGCCTTGAGCGTGCCCGCGCCGATGCGCTCCTCGTCGACCATGCGCGTCATGGTGGTGAACGTCACGAGCGCGGCGATGAAGTAGAGCAGGATGGGGAACACGCGGGCAAGCGCGTCCACGATGTCCGCCACCGTGGCGTAGATCTTGTAGCCGTCGCCGCCCGGCACCTCGCGGCGCGTGCTCGCGCTGTAGCCGGGCGCCTCCAGGTTGGCGAGCTTCTCGCGTGCCTGGGCGAGGTCCGCCTCGGCCGCGGCGAGCCGCTCCTCCGCCTCGGGCTTCTGCGCGTCATAGGCGGCACGTGCCTCGTCGTAGGCGGCCTCCTTGGCGGCGAGCTCCTCCTGCGCGGCGGCGATCTGCGCCTCGGCGCTGGCGGTCGCGGCGGCGAGCTCGCTCGTCCCCGCCTCGTAGGCCGCCTCCTTCTGCGCGAGCTCCTCCTGCGCGGAAGCAAGCTCGGCGCGCCCGGCGTCGAGGGCGTCCTCCCCTACCGCGATCTGCTCGCGCGCGGCCTCGAGCTGGGCGGGCGCCGCATCGAGGGCGGCAAGCGCGTCCGCGGCCTGCTGCTGCAGGTCGACGAGGGTCGCGCGCACGCCACCCAGCCGGTTCGTGACGAGCACGACGACATCCTCCCCGGGCGTCGCCGCGTCGAGGGCCTCGAGCTCTCCCACCAACGACGAGAGCTGCTCGTAGACGGGATACGTGACGTCGTCGGCGGCCGGCGCAGAGGGGAAGAGGGCCACGAGCTGCTGCGCGGCGACCGTGTGCGCGAGGGCGGGCGTCACGAGCGCGGGAGGGGCGGCCGAGATCGTCTCGAGCATGCTGTCGATGCGCTCGACGCCGTCCGCCGCCTGCGCCGCCCCCGCCTCGATCTCGGGGCGGCGCGCGGCCTGCTCCTCATAGGCGGCCTCCTGCTCCGCGTACGCGTCCTGCGCCGCGGAGAGCTCCGCCTCCTTCGCGGCGAGCTCGTCTTGCGCAGCCGCGATCTGCGCGCGGCCGTCCTCGAGCTGCGCGGCCCCGTCCGCGAGCCGCGAGCGCGCCGTGGCCGTCTCGTCCGCGAGCTGCTGCTCACGCTCCTCGATGCGCGCCGCACCCGCATCTAGCTGGCCGCGCGCGTTCGTGAGCTCGCGTTCCGCTGCGGCGAGCTCGGCGCGGCCGGCGTCGACCTCCCGCTGCCCGTCGTCGATCTTCGCCTGGTTCTGCGCCCGCAGCTCGGAGAGGCGCACGCCGGGCTGGTCGGCGAGCAGGCGCTCGAGCTCGTCGCGGTGCGCGTGCACGAGGTCGGCGTACGCGTCCGTGTAGGGGTCGACGCCCGCCGTGTCCGTGAACGTGATCCGCGCCGTCATGTACACGTCCGAATCGAACACCTCGGGCAGCACGACGGCGTACCCGGAGAGCTCGCCCGAGCCCGCCGTCGAGGCGCCCTCGTTCACCCCGCTGATGATCTCGGAGGAGGAGACGAAGCCCGTGACGGTGAACGCGTCGCGCGTGAGCACGGTGTCGCCCTCGGCGTCGGGCTTCTCGTCGAAGGTGATGGTGTCGCCCACCTCGTACGCGTCGCGCAAAAACGAGCTGAGCGCGATCTCGTCCGCCGCCTCGGGCATGCGCCCCTCCACCACCTCGTAGCGCGAGACGCGCTCGGGCGCGGACTGGATGCGCAGGCTTTCCGTGGTGCCCTCGACCACGGCGTCCTTCAGGTAACCGTACTCGACCTCATCGATGCCGCCCGCCCGCTCGATGAGCGCGCGGTCCTCGCCGTTCAAGCCGAAATCGCCGATGACCACGATGTCGGCGGCATCGAGCGCATCGAAGTACGCCCGCCCGGTCGCGCGCATGTCCGGGCTCGTCACGAAGAGGCCCACGAGCGCGAACGACCCGAGGGCCATGAGCCCCACGATGGAGAGGAAGCGCCCGAGCGAGTGCCGGATCGACCGGCGGATATCGAGCCAAAGGGCATGCCTGCGGCGCAACGCTGCCATCGCTACCACTCCACCGTCTCGATGTCGGCCGGCGTCGCGCAGGTCTCGATGCGCTCGACGCGCGCGTCGCGCATATGGATCACGCGGTCGGCGATCCGGGCGATCGCCGCGTTGTGCGTCACGATGATCGTGGTCGCGCCGTGCTCGCGGCACATGTCCTGCAAGATCTTGAGCACCTGCTTGCCGGTGCGGTAATCGAGCGCGCCCGTGGGCTCGTCGCACAGAAGGATCTTCGGGTTCTTCGCCACCGCGCGCGCGATGGCGACGCGCTGCTGCTCGCCACCCGAGAGCTGGGCGGGGAAATTGTTCATGCGGTCCTCGAGCCCCACCATGCGCAGCACCTCGACCGGGTCGAGCGCGTCCGGCACGATCTCGGTGGCGAGCTCCACGTTCTCGCGCGCCGCGAGGTTCGCCACCAGGTTGTAGAACTGGAACACGAAGCCCACGTCCGTGCGACGGTAGGCGGTGAGCTGGCGGCGGTTCGCGCGGGAGATGTCGCGGCCGTCGATGACCACGCGGCCGTCGCTCGCGGTGTCCATGCCGCCGATGATGTTCAGCAGCGTGGACTTGCCCGCGCCGGACGCGCCCAAGATGACGGTGAGCTCGCCGCGCTCGATTGCGAAGGTCACGTCGTTGTTCGCGACGATCTCCGCAGACCCGGTCTGGTACCGCTTGTACTCGTGCTCGACGTCGATATATGACATGCAGGCCTCCTGTCCGGGCGAGCGCGCTCGGGCGCCCGCCCCGTACCTGAACAGCGCTCTTCCCGCTGGAGCCGGGGCGCGCGCCTACGCGTCCAGCATCCCCAGCAAGCCGGACTCGGTGAGCGTCACCGCCATCCGCTCGACCTCGGCCGCCGGGCGCGCGGGCTCGTCGGCAAGCAGGTTCTGCAGCAGCGAGAAGATCCCTCCCAGCGCGAAGGCGAGCGAGCCCGCGCGCTCGCGCTCGGGGAGGACGCCCTCGAGCAGCCTGCGCTCGCCCACCTGCCGCTTGAAGGCGCGGCTCAGGTGCCCGTAGAGCACGTCGGCGGGAACCCGCTGCATGTAGCGGCGGTCGCGTTCCAAACCGCTCGTGACCGCGCGCACGAGCGCCTCGAGGAAGGCGGAAAGGGCGCGCTCGCGCCCCTCGGGGTGCGGCGAGGCGGGCGCGGCCTGCTCGACCTCGTCGAGCACACCCGCGGCGAAGTCGTCCGCGATAGCCCCGAGCAGCCCATCGACACTCCTATAGTGACGCTCCTATTGTTTGTCAACCCTGATCCGCGGGAATTGGAAACCCGTCCTCGACCCAGGCGCGGTACCGCTCGCGCATCGACGGGCTCCCGCCCCTCCCGAGCTCGATTAGCGAGATGAGCCCCC
>NZ_NFIE01000027.1:0-21416 GCF_002161605.1 [Collinsella] massiliensis
CCGCGAACAGGTCCGCGGCGAGCGACCTCGCCGCGCGCCCGTGCCCGTACCGTAGGTCGATGGACATGAGAATGCCCCCCATCTCTCGGACCTCCATTTCCGTGTCCAAGAAACGGGGGGCGGTTCAATGACTCAGCGAGTCAAACGAACCCGTCCCCAATGACTCAGATGCCGAGGGCCTTCTGGGCGGCGGACACGATGTCGCCGGTGTTGTAGAACTCGGGCGACACGGAGCCGATGAGCTCGGGAGAGATGCCCTGCAGGTCCGCGATGGAGCTCATCGGCAGCAGCACGCGCTTCGCGCCGGCGTTCTTGGCGACGCGCATCACGTCCTCGAGGTTCGAGATGGGCTCGAGCGTGCCCGAGATGCGCAGGATGCCGGGGATGACGAGCCCAGGCATCACGGGGTGGTTCGCGGCTGCGGAGCACAGGCCGATGAACTCGGCGAGCGAGAGCTCCGCCGAGAGCCCCTTGTTCTGGATGTCGTTGTAGTAGAGCAGGTAGTTCTTCGACGCGATGTTCATGCCGCTCGCGAGGCGCGGCGCGTTCTGCTTGAACTGCTCGAACGCGGCGTTGAGGGAATCGCTCACGGGCTTGTTGTGCCCTACGCCCTCCACGCTGAACCGCATCTCGCCGGTCACCGCTTTGTTCTCGAGCTTGTACACCGCGGTCTCGTCGCCCACGGAGGTGCCGATGGCGAAGACGTGCCCGGGCATGAGCCCGCCCTCGGGGATGAGCGTATCGGACGCCTGCTCCGGCACGCGCACGACCACGGACTCGGAGGGGTTCTCCACGTCGACGTACCCCAGCTGCACATCGATGAACTCGATGCCCGCCATGATCTTGAGCTGCTCCTTCACGCGCCGCCGCCCCTCGATGGCGTACTCCAGCAGCATGCGCACGTCCTCCTTGCCCATCCGGCCATCGGGGAAGACGAGCTTCGCCAGGCCGGAGAACGTCTTGCGCACGCCGATCTCGTCGCGGCGGTTGAAGTCGCTGTTCAGGCGGAAGTACTGGTCGATGTAGTGCGTGAAGTCGCGTCGGCGCATCTCGTGGCAGAACTCGGAGAGACAGTCGGTGATGAGGCTGTAGCGCCCGGTGAGCAGGTCGGAGCGCATCTTGGGAACCTCCCAGCCGGGCAGGTAGCAGTGGATGCGGTCGAAGAAGGCGCTGTCGTTGTTGAACTCGGGCGGGAAGGGCTCGAAGAGGTGCGTCGTCTTCAGGATATTCGCGACGGAATCGTTGATGTTGCCCTCGAACACCATGGAGGCCTCGGCGTTGAACTGCTCGCGCCCGCGGCCGAACGTGCCGTTCGCCATGTAGCCCTTCATGATCTGAATGGCGTTCTCGTCCTTGTAGTGCATGCCGGCGACCTCGTCGAAGGCGATGCAGTCCCAATGCCCCACGAGGCCGATGCCGCCCGTGCGCGCCGTGTTGTTGGCGAAGAGCATGGCCGTGGTGGCCTGCCCGCCGGAAAGCAGGTAGGAGTAGGGCGAGACCTCGGTGTATATGTGCGATTTGCCCGTGCCGCGCGGCCCCAGCTCGCACAGGTTGTAGTTAAGCTCGATGAGCGGCACCATGCGCGTGAGGAAGTGCAGGCGCTCGCGGGGCGAGAGGACGCTCGGCTCGTAGCCGGCGGAGCGCAGGATGAGCGCGATCCACTCGTCGGTGGTGAAATCGGCGCGGTGGCTGATGAGCTCGTCCACGTCGAGGTTCGGCATCTGGATGGGCGTGAGGTCGAGGATATGGAACGGCGAGTTCTCCGGCCCCTTCTTCCCGGCCTGCGGCTTGAGCTTGGTGGCCGCCGCGGGATCCTCGCCGAAGACATCGGCGAGCGGATCCTCGACGGCATCCTCCGGGCGGAGGTACTGGATGCGCGCGATGCACCAGATACCGCCCGTGAGCATCTTGGTGTACTTGCGCACGTACTCGTCGGGCATGACGAACGGCTCGATGGCCAGGTTGGCGAGCTGCGCCACATAGAGGTCGCGGCGCTCGTCCAGCGAGGCGCTCACCTTGTCGATGATCGTGTACTGGCCGAGCTCGCGGATGCGCGACTTGATGACCTCGCTCTCCTCGGTGCGCACGTAGTTATCGGCGAGGATCTTGCGGATGCGGTCGAGCCCCGCCGCCAGCGCCTCGGGGTCGTCGGTGGCGCAGTACATGCCCAGCAGGTACTCGAGGACGAACGTGGGGATGCCCGCACCCCGCTTCATGAGTGCGGTGAGGTCCTTGCGCACGATCTTGCCGGGGAAGTTGCGCACGATCTTCTCGTCGAGCGCGTCCTTTTCATACGCGGGCGCTTCCGCCACGGGCGCGGTGATGTGTTCTTGTTCCATGGTCTCTACCATCCAAAATCAATCGAAGGGGCAAAGGAGATGCGGATGCGCAGCTCGCGCAGGCTCTGAACCGTCCCCGAGGCCGTGTTGCGCGCATAGAGGAAGTAGCGCTGGCTCTCGGAGGTCTGCACGCCGGGCTTCAGGCTCAGCTGCACGTGCGTCACGCGGCGGCGGGCGTCCTCGTCGGCGCGGTCGGCCACCACGAGCGCGGTGTCGGTCACGGGCGCTTGCGCGGCGTCGCCCACGAAGAGCTCGTAGGTGGCGGGGAGCACCTTGCCGCCCACGGGGTTCTCCTGCAGCAGCTCGAGGGTGAAGATGCTGTTGGAGATGGTGTCGATCTGCGAGACGAGCGAGATGCCCGCGGGCGCGTTCTCCACGTAGCCCCTCGAGCCGGCGCGCTTGTTGGTGAAGCGCAGCACCGGTACGCACAGCTCCTGCAGCGAGATGCCGCCGTGCACGTAGTTCTCGCCGCCGCCGGGCTGGCGCAGGCGCATGCACTCGCGCGGCGCGAAGCCCACGAGCGCGTCCGCTCCGCCCGCGCCCGAGGCGGGGAGCGCCACCTGGACGAGCGGGTCGGATGAGGCGCCCTCGCGCGCCACCACGTAGCGGCGGCCGGATTCCACGACCTCACCCGACACGTCGCTCAACACGGCGTGCTCGGACTCGGTGAGGGGGACGGCGGTGTACAGGAAGCCGTGATCGGCCGTCACGACTATGCCCGCCGCGTTGAACTCGCGCACGATGAGCTGCACGCAGGCGACGATCTCGTCGATCGCCTCGTCGCAGGCGGTGAACACCTTGCGCTCGGTGGCGGGCTTGTCGCCTATGGCGTCGATGGTGTCGTGGTAGATGTACACCACGTCCGCGTCGTCCACGCGCTTGCGGCGCTCCGCGCGGGTCATGTCGTTCACGAACTCGTCGTAGCGCACGGCCACGCCTGAGGGGTAGTGCGCGCGGATGGCCTGCTCGCGCGCTTTGCACGTGGGGACTTCCCGCCCATCCGCCATCACCGCGAGGCCGTGCCCGGGCGGCGGAACCTCTGCCATGGTGAACGAGCCCTTGGGCAGCAGCGCCGTCATACCGCACTTCGTGATCGACGGGAACTCCGCCTGCATGGCGCCGAGCGCGCACGACCCCTTGGTCTCGCGCTCCAGGCGCTCGCACAGCTCGGAGGCCACCTCGTAGCGCAGCGCGTCCGAGATGATCACCCATGCGCGCTTGCTCGACCGCGCGAGCGGCCCCACCTCGGCCAGGTCGAAGTCAACCTGGCGCGGGATGCCGTCGGCATAGCCCTGCGCGAGCAGGTTCGCCTCGGCCGCGCCCGTCCAGCGCCGCGCGAGCTCCTTGAGGAACCATCCCTTGTAGAGGTTCTCCATGGCATCGGTGCAGGAGCGGAAGTCCTCGTCGAGGTTGTACGCGACGCCGTCGCTCTCGCGCAGGGCGTGGGTGAGCGCCACGTGCAGGTCGCGGTACCAGCGATCCATCTGGTAGCCGTGCTCCGTGTAGAAGCGCCACACCTGCTCCGCGGCGCCGGGCGCCAGGGTGGGGCCGTGGTCGCGGTAGAAGCGCTGCATGTTCGCCGCCGCGATGACGCCCTCGTAGAAGCTCGAGAACGTCGGGTACCACGCGGTGTTGCGCCGGCTCGCGGCTGCGTCCAGCACGGCGTCGACATGCTCCGCGCTCGCGCTCACCATGTCGAACAGGCGGCGCAGGATGACGGCGTCGATGCAGGGGAGGATATCGGCATAGTCGAGGTCCTCGGTCGCGACGCTGCCCAGCACAAGCTCCATGTTGGTGGCCTGCTCCACCGCCCTGCACAGGGAGAACAGCTCCTCGCGCTGGTCGCTGTGCACCCATTCGCTGAAGACCGCGTGGCAGAACGTCGCGTGCGGCAGAGAGTAGCAGGCGCTCAGCGGTTCGAGCGCGCGCTCCGGCAGGCGCGGTGCGAGGGCGCTCAGCAGCACGTGCTGGATGAGCGCCGCGGCATCGGCGACATCCCCGGTGAAGCCCGTCCATGCGCGCACCGCCGCGGTGAACGACGCCTGCGCGCCCGCGACGTCGAGCGCTTCGAGCAGCTGTGCGGTGCCCTCGTCCTCGGCGCCGGTGAGGTAGGTGCGCAGGAGCGCCACCGGATCCGCTTCCGGCGCTCCCAGGGCGACGGCCATGATGGCCACCTCGAGCTCCTGCGGCGTGGCGCATGTCTCCGCGAGCTTCCCGATGCGCTTCATGTTGGTCTTCTTGGCAAGGAAGGCGCGGTGAGCCTGCAGCGCCTCGCGCATCTCCGGAGTATCCGGCGCGCCCAGCTCGCGCAGTTGCACGCTCGCGTAATCGGCTGAGAAGCTCTGCGAGCGCGCCTCCACATCCGCGAACCAGTCGCCGTCGAGCCGGCGCAGGCAGCGGCGGTACAGCAGGATGCGCTGGCCGTCCAGGTTCTCGTTCAGGCGGCATTTGAGCGCGAACCGGCTCCCGTCCTCCTCGCGGATGACCTCCACGCCGGGCAGGTCGAGGGTGTCAAGCGTCTCGGTGAAGGAGCCGTCGGGATCGTGCCATACCACGATGGCGCCTCCCTGCGCAGAATCCTGCGCGCCGAAGAGGCGCTGCAACTCGGATTGAATGTCGGTGGTTCTCATCTCGCTTTGCTCCTACCATTGTGTTTCATCGCAATGTACATATAATTTTTGGTAACTTCTTATGTATGGAGGTAACCCATGCCAACGGTTCGCCCTATCTCGGATCTGCAGCGCAACTTCGGCGCCATCGCGTCCGAATGTCACGAGACCAAGCGCCCGGTGTACCTGACCAAGAACGGGTCGGCTTCGCTCGTGGTGATGGACGCCGAGGAGTTTGACGAGCGCTATGCTGCGTTCGACAGCCTTCGCGAGCATGAGGAACGCGTGCAGCGTGCCATCGCGCGCGGATACGACGATATGCTGAACGGCCGGACGCGCACGTGGGCTCAGGCAAAGGCAGACGCAGACCGCATCCGGCAGGCGCGCCATGGGGCGTGAGCAGGTGCGGGACGCGGACGCACGCGAGCCCTACGAGGTATCGCTTACCGATGAAGCCGTGTACGCCTATGCGAGCATCGCGTCCGACCGCATCTACGAGCGTGTGGGGGAGCTGATCGATACCCTTGCGCGGTTCCCCTACTACGGGCAGGTATACGAGCCCTACTACACCGCAGCGCGGCCTCCGGTGCCGTGCCGCGTCCTGTTTTGCGCGCAGTACGGCATCTACTACTGCGTCGACGATGCGCGCCGCGAGGTGACCGTTTTGGCGATCGAAGACGAGCGGCGCGACCCGCGTCGGCGATTCAGCGCAAACAGTGTGTGATGTTTGAGCGGTGTGTTGGGGCATAGGGTTCACGAACGCGTTCCTTACTTGATCTTCGCGAGCACGTCGCCGAACTTCGGGTAGTTCACCTTCACGCCGTCGTCGAGGTCGATGGCGATCATCTGGTCGGCGAGGGCATGCACCTTCTCCTCGAAGGTGCGGAGCTCGGTTTGCTGGGCGAGGAGCCGCTTCTCCTCCTTGGCGAGCGCTGCTTTCTGGCGGCCGTTCGCAGCGTCCTCGGCGGCGGCGATGTCGTCCAGCCGGGCGCGCAGGCGCTCCTGCTGCGGGTGCACGTAGGCGGTGCGTAGATGCGCGAAGAAATCCGGCTGGTAGCGGTGCATGTAGAAGAGGGCGCGGAAGCTACCCTTCTTGCCGGCGTCGAGCAGCCAGTAGATGGGGCGCTTCTTGTACGTCTTGCAGTGGTCGGCGAAGAACTCCTTCTGGAAGTACGCGCGCACGGTCTCGCGCGGGGTGCCCTTGGCGGCGGGGGAGAGGGCGTCGGCCACGAAGCGCAGGTTTTCCTCGAGCGTCTCCGCGCCATAGGCCGCCACGAGGAAGCGCTCGAAGAGCGTGCAGATGTCGTTCTCGAAGTAGGCGTCGTCCGTGATGGGCAGGACGTTGTCTGCCACAGGCATGAAGCTCACGTGCGCAGGGTCGGGCATCTTGGCGAGGTATTCGTTCACGGTGTCGCCCTGGTTGGCGAGCACCAGGCCGACCACGTCGAGCGAGTAGCGGCCGAACATGCAGCCCACGGCATAGGAGATGAGCGAGACGATCTCGTCGCGCATGGTGCGGACGTAGTTGTTGCCCTTGAAGCTCTCGGGGATCTCGTCGGCCGTGTCGAAGACCCGCGCGACCGAGACGTACTTGTCCTCGACCTCAATGGGCACCTCGCCCACCATGTTGTAGATCTCCGCGAAGATGCGATTGAGCTCTTCCTCGTTGGCTTTGAGCTGGTCGAAGCGCGCATTGACCTCGGCCTTGTGCGCCTCGTACTTGTCGCGGATGAGGGTTGCCATGCTATGCCGCCTTTCTATGTGAAGAACAGGTGTTCGTGTCTATGATGGAGAACATGTGTTCGTATTTTGGTATGATTGAATTGCCGAACCGGCGTGTGGTATAACGTAGGTGGTCTTCCCCACAAGGAGGGCCTCCGACAGCCGGGGGTTTTCCCCCGGCATTTTTGTTATTGGGGGCGTGGGGACTATGAGGGATCTTTCCATATTCGTTGATGAGTCCGGCGATCCCGGTACCGAATCCAAGTACTACCTCATAGTTCTCGTATTCCATGAACAAAGCGAGGGATTTGCTCGATATGAGGCGGACTATCGCAATGCCCTGAATAGGAAGGGGCTTAGGGATATCCCTCTCCATCTCTCGCCGCTGCTTAACGGGAACGACGGATACAAAGGAATGGATGTTGAGGAGCGCAAGAAGCACCTCGCAGCGTTCCGCGTCTTTCTGCAGTACCTCCCGTTTAGGTATGCGGCGTTTTCCTATAAGAAGTCTGAACTTGATGACAACATGATGGCGCCACGTGGCACAATCAAGCGCATCAGGCGGGATATCGCTGTCTTCCTGCTTGATCACCTTGATTATCTGCAACAATTCGATGAAGTTAAGGTCTATTACGACAACGGGCAGACCTTGGTTACTCAAACGCTGCATGATGCCGTCGAGTTCGCATTGTCCAAGGAGGCCATTGTTTATCGCGATGCGTCGCCTACGCGCTATCGACTTTCCCAGGTTGCCGATTACATCTGCACGCTCGAGCTCGAAGCGCTCAAGTACGCAAACTCCGAGACAGGAAGCACCGATCAGCTCTTCTTTGGCATGCGCAAACGGTTCGAAAAGGACTTCCTGAAGAAGCTGCGCAAGCATCGCCTGTAGTGATTGAGCCTGGCGGTTCTCGTCATCAAGCTTCTGAACGAGGCAATTAAGCGTGCATTCAAGGCTCGTGAATGCATATGTGAGAGGAGGAAGAAGGGCTACCACCGCTAAGCGGTAGGCAGCCCCCACCCAAATCAAGCGGTGCTGCCTGAGATCCCCATCGCAAGCAGCCGCTTGCCGCATTGTAGCATGGGTGATTCCGTCGCGTGAACTAGCCGTTACCTCACAAGATTTCACTTTGAGCTTGTCTAAATTTGTAAAGTATGACATGCCGAATGGAAGGGTTTGCTGTCGACGGGCAACAAGACCAAGTTGCAGCATGTGCACCTGTGCTGGCATGGTCTGGCCGTAAGGGTGGGCTTCCAAGAAAATCATCGATTCTAAGGGATGGGAAGCTTCCGACCAATTCAAACGGCACAGTTTGTGATTCCAGCCGTAGCTTCTTCTATTCCACATAAGTAATAGGGCGTGGCCGCGCGCCCTAGTTTTGACCATCTTGGTTACGCGTTTGAGAGAGGGCGTATTATGCGGCATCGGTAGTGTCCTGTAGGATGCAGGGCATTCCACAGCTTTGCAATCGGCCAGCGTATTCACTTATATTCCTTACCGATTGATAAGCTATCACGAACACTATGGAACGCATTATTCTTATTGATGCAAATAATCTCGCATTTCTTCTCTAGCGTATGCACGTCAACTCTGAGGCTTTGAGACAAGTCCTTCTTGAAGGAGCTCGGATTATATGGTTCGTCTGAATCTAGGTATTTGAAGTAAGTCATTGAGCCGTGCGACAAATAGTCTCGAATCATCGCCGCGATATGGGCGTCGTCCTCGCAAAATGAGTAACCAAGAACAAAAAGATGCGAACAATTGTCGAGCACGCTTAATGTTTTCGAATAAATCCTAAGCTGGTATGAATTGATAATTGGCTTAATTGGAGATCTGGTCATTAGGAATGGAAAAGGAGCATCAACGCTATCCGTCGACTGAGAGTTCTTCCTGCAATCGAAACAATCGAGCGTAGATGCCGATTCGAAGTGGGCAAGAGATCCAGACAAGAAAAGACAGTCATCAGGGTCTTTTGTTAGAGCGGTAACGAATGGCGTGTAATTGGTTGTAATCACATAGTCCGGCACATGTCGAAGCTGGCCGAAGTAATTCTCCCTAGATAAAATCAACTCTTGGACAAAATCCATAGACCAAACGGTTTTCGTAACATAGTCAAGATGGTTTAGCACATATTCAAATGAATCATCCAGCCCTCTTGTTTTCGCAGCATCTGTGAGGAGAAGGGGACGAATGATGGAGAAATATGCGCTCCAATAATAATTAATGAGCTTCCAGAAATTGTCGGGGTGGTTTTTTGGGGTCAGGATGCTGGAGTAAAGAGATTCCAGTGTTCCGTAGTACGAATCCAATGGCAGTGAAAAAAGAGCGTCAGATTTTTCCTGCATCTCGCCTTCATCACTTGCTTTAATTATTAGGGTGTCAAAAAGTCGCTTGTAATCGTCTTTGCTCAGCTCTCGTTGATAGAGCTCTTCAATTGAGATTTCCATTAGATCGGCTAGAACCTGAGGCCTTTCGTTTCTGATTCCTTTAATCAGTTGATGGAATACGTGTGAAGCGGCTATAAAATGAAACACGCGCTTATACTGTGGCAAGTTTTTGCCATGAGATCCGTAGTAACTTTTAAGCGCATCGAGCATATGATCATTCTTTGTGAAATATGTATCCAGCAGAAATTTATTTCCGCTGGGTATACCGAAGTCGATTTCTGCCCCGGCTCCAACTAAGAAAACCTTGCCTAACATGTCACAACCTCATCAGTTTGATTGGCATGGTTGATGATTCGCTTTTTTGGTTTGCCGAAGACAAGGGCGCCTGATTGAGAATCGAAGGATATTGAAGAAGTCAGTTCGATGGATTCATTTAGTTTTTTCGACTCGAGCGTAGCAACAACCTCTGCGCTTTCCAAAGAATCGCGCACGATCCCTTGGCTGACTCGTCCTTTTGAGATGAAGGTTAGCTTGTGGCGAATGATGTTGCCGTCAAATTGGACACAGAATGGCGTCTGTTTTTGTGACCAAAGAGTTCGATTTGGCGAGTCATCATTTTGCGTGAGGACAACATCTTGAACGATGATGCCGAGATCCGGCGCGTCATCCATTGGGATGGCATAAGATGCAACAATTTCCAAATGAAGAACGGTGGAGTCTGTTGCCTCATCATATTTGATGTCATCTTTTTGAATGAGGTTAAACCCGAAGGAAAAGTAGCGTTCAAACAGTTCGAATTTGTCCATCAGTAAACCTTCTTTCTAGACAAGAGGGCTGCATTTGAAGTCCCAAGAGGTCTCTTGGGAGTCCCAATCTTGCTTGGAGAGCTGAATGCATTGTTCTGCAATCTGATTTACAGGGTCGGGTAGAAGACGCTCATAAGGAATCAAGGCGATATCCCCTACCTCAAAAGACAGTCCGGGACTTAAGAGATTGAAGAAAGAAGTCGCAACGCTAGAGCATAGAAAAGCTAATAAATTGGGAAGACCGTTCTCGTTTTCGAGAAAAATCATGGATCCCGCCGCATCAAATGTGAATATGTCGCTGCAATAGCGGACTCCAAAACGTCCTGAACTGATGTTTGTATAAGTTAGTCCCTTTTTGAAGAAGTACGACAGGTTTTGCGGACGAGACCTCAATCGCCCCTTCTCATCTGTGAAATGTTTGATTTCAAAACCATCTTTCTCCCAGTTGAGCAAGTAATCATTGTTGCCATACCACAACCGGAAGTCCCCGCCCTTATTGCACGGAAACCATTTAGTACCATTCCAAATACTGCAGTTATCCTGTTTGACCTCAAACCACATTCTTAGGAAGCGGGCATTGTCTCCAGTCTTAATTCCCTGTTTCGGGTTTGCGATTGTTCCAAGTAGTGGTTTATTTAAGAACGCGTCATGCATCGCCTCGCTTGCCCAGTAGGCGATGGGGGAGCCGGGGATGTCGTGGAAGGTGGTGGCGTCGGCTCGGTAGAAGTAGCCGCAGTCGGGGTTTTGGATGGCTTCGAGAGTTTTCGGCTTTTGAAGCGAATGATGATCGAAATCGTTTAAGCGAATGTATGCACCCTTAGCTCCATCAGTGTGGCCTTCAGTGAACACACCGGTGCATACTTGCGCGGCAATGCCCTTGAACCCGTGTACGGAGAGCTGGACAAGTGTGGCGATGCCATGCCTATCGATAATCGCGTTGCGAAGCGATTCAAATGAAGAAAGGAACATCCAGCTGTTGGTTCCGGTGATTCCGGCATAACCGTCTGGCTCAAGCATGCTAAAGATGCGCTCGATGAACGCCGTGCACAGATCCTTGCAGCTGTCGGGATAGTGCTTCTTCATCCATTTGCTCATGAACGGGTTGAAGCTGCTGCCGCCCATGTACGGCGGGTTGGCGACCACTACGTCGAAGCGGCGTGCGAGCGTGCGGCACATGCCAAGCGCACGCTCCACGCGCGCGCTCGTATGCGAGGCGAAGATAGTGTCATTTGCGTTTTCGGCGAGCTCGCTCTCAAGCGCGGCGATGTCGTCCTCACCCGGCGCGAGCAGGCTGCCGATCTCGCTCAGGTGCGCTAGCCCCTCAAGCAGTTCGCTTCGCTCGCGCAGGGGGCTTTCGGACGCGAGGCCATCGGCATCGATCTCCACGCTTTCCAGCACCCGAACATCCGCCCGCACGCCGCGCGTGAAGAAGCGGCGGTCGTGCTCGCGGGCGCACATGGCGAGCGCCAACTCGGCGATCTGCGCGGCGCGCGGATCGATCTCCATGCCGGAGAGGTTCTTCTCCAAGATGAGCGACGGAATCTCGCGCTCGCGGTAGCCGCGCTCCTGGTACATGGCGAACAGCAGGCGGAATGCGTACACCAGGATATGCCCCGAGCCGCATGCCGGGTCGCAGAAGGTGATGTCCTCCGGCCCGGATATGCGGATGACGTCCTCGTGCTCCTCGTCCGGTGCGATGTAGTACTCCATGAGGCGGTCGGCGGGGTCTGCTGCCTGCGCGCGCTCGGCGAGGCGACTCTCGGGGAAGTTGAGCATCCACAGCCGTCCGAGCGAGTTGTCCACCATGTAGCGCACGATCCAGTCGGGCGTGAAGAGCTGTGTGGCGGGCGGGATGTCTTCCACGGCCGCTTTGCGCTTGCTATCGAAGTACGCGCGTTTGAGCTCACTGTTGTAGAACTGGTACATCCATCCCATGACCTCGACGTCGTGCCAGGTCTCCTCCGGGATGTCCGCTACCAGGTGGTAGAGCACGCTGTTCTCGTCTTTGTCGAGCAGGTTATGCGGCAGCAGGAGGGCGTCGTCGTCCACATGGTCGAACACGCTTGGCAGGGCGTCGGCCAGCTGGTCGCACTGCGCGATGAGGATGAGGCGAAAGAGCTCCTGTCGCTCACCGGCGATGGCGAGGTCGATCGCCTGGTCGCGGTCGAGCCCGGGCAGATCGAGCTCGCCGGGCGCCTGCAGGCACGCGGGGTTGAACGAGCCGTCCGTACCCGAGAGCATGCGGATGCCGCTCGGCAGGTAGCCGTGCAGCTCCATGTAGCGAATGCCCATGAAGCGGTTGAACCAGGTGTAGGCTTCCTGCTCCAGGAACGCCTCGTAGCCGACCTCCTCGATGCGCTTGAAGAGGTTGTCGCGCTGCTGGCGCTCGTTCGGTGAGAGCACATGCTCGCCGATGGCCTCGGCGCCGACGCCTGCCGTAGCGCGGCCGGCGTCGTCCAGCCCGTTGAGGACGCAGTTGGTGTGAACGGCCTCGATGAGCTTGTTGCGAGCCCAGGGGCAGAATTTCTCGAGCGGTTTGGTGTCCATATGCCTTCCTTCGGCCGCGGTGGTTCGCTAGTTCATCTGGATGGCGTCGTAGCCCTCGAGGTCGCGGAGCAGCTGCTCGCGAGCCTGCTGCAGGTACTGCTCGATCTCCTCCTCGTTGCGCAGGCGCTTGGGCTTGAAGACCTCGCTGCGCGGGACGAACCTGAGCTTCGGCTTGGGCGCCGGGGCGGGGGCAGCGGTTGTCCGCGCTCCCGTGCCCGCGGCGACGGGTGCGTCGCCGGTGCTCGCGCCGGTGCGTGCGGGCGAGACCGCCGGCGCGGCATGCCGCTCCTTCAAGCGGTCGCGTTCGGTCTCGATCTCGCTGTACAGCTTGTTCTGCGCCTGTTCCAAGCGCGTGCGCAGGGCATCGAGGTTGGCGAGCGAGTCGTAGTCCTTCGCATAGCCCTCGTAGGCAAGGCGCGTCTGCTCGATGCTCGGCAGCTTGACGTCGCATTCCTCGGCATACGCACGCGTCTCGGCGAAGACGTTCCCGATGCGCTCGAGCAGGTCCTCGCGCTTGGCCTTGAGCAGCTGGTCGTGCGCGGTGCGCACCGTCTGCACGGCGTCGGGGAGCTCCTTGATACGCCGATAGGGGCTCGGCAGGTCGACGACCTCGTCGATGAGCTTGAGCGCCGCGGTGGCCTCCTCGTTGGCGTCGAGGTAGTTCCGGTCGTTCTGCATGCTCTCCAGAAGCTGGCTCGCGCGGTCGAAGGCGTCGCGCTGCGCGAGGAAGAACGTGTCCACGTCCTCGAGGTCCTCAGCCGCATCGAGCAGGTCGTCATGCTTGCTCGCGATCGCGGTCAGCAAATCCGCCGGGTCCGCGCCCGCCGCCAGCACGTCCTTGAGCGCCTCGATGGCCTGCTCCACGGTGCGGCGGCCGGGGTAGCGGCTGTTGCGGCGATACTCCGTGTCCACAAGCTGCCGGAGCCCGTCCAGCCGCTCGATCAGCAGCTTGCGGGCGGCTGTGGCGAGCGCGTCCTCCTCGACGGGCAGGTTGTGCTCGCCGGTAAGCTCCTCCACCACCTGGCGCGCCCGCGCCCGTGTGCCCTCGGATACCGAGACACGTGCCTCTACCTGCACCTTATCGATCATGTTCCGCGCGCGCAGGTACGTGGCGCACTTGGGGTCGTGTGGGTCGACGGTCTTGCCGGCGTACATGAGCTTCACGCGCTTGCCCTCCATGAGCAGCGCCACCACGCCCGCGATGTCCTGCTCGCGCCAGCCGTAGGGCGCGTTCTGGTAACGCTTCTGGATGTCGCCCATGGTCACGGTGCGGTGGCGGCTCGCCTCGCCCTTGAGCATGCGCTCGACCTCGCCTACAGCTTCCTTGTTGGGCTCGATGCCGGGCAGCGCCTGCATGGCGCCGTTCAGGATCCTGCGGATGTCGTCGTCGCCGTCGTAGTTCGTGTCGATGAACGAGAGGTTGGGGTAGACCACGTTCACCAGGCGCGTGAGGCATTCCTCCATGGCCTTCTTCGCTGACGACGCCTTGGCGGGCGTGACCTGCTGGCCCTGCACGTAGAACTCGCCCTGGCGGATGGCCTGCTCCAAAAGGGAGCCCGCCTCGCGCTCCAGGCGGGTCTTCTCCTGCTGCTTGGAACGGATGATGGCCTGCTGGTTCTCGGGGAGGTTGCCGCGCACGAGCGTGCGGGTGAACTGCTCGATGCGCGCCGCCTCCCATAAGGGGCTCATGTAGTCGATCTCCTGGTTGGGCAGCACGATGGCCTCGCTGCCGCTCGAGCGCATGATGAGCTCCTCGCGCGTGGGGGCGTCCGAGCCGTCGATGCACGCGAGCACGCGCAGCACCAGGCCGCCGGGCGCGTTGACGCGCGTGCTGTCGATCCATTCCTCCACGGGGAACTGGTTTTTCTCCACCATGAGCTTGGGCGTGTCGAAGATCTCCTTGAAGAGGATCTCGCCCGCCTTGTGCGTGACCTGCGCGGTATCCACCTTGGTGCGCGCGATTTGGTTGGCGATCTCCTGCTCCTCGTCCGTGAGGAACTGGTAGCGGTTGCCGTTGCGCGCGATGTAGTTCTGATTGAGCAGGCGGTCGAGCGCGCCCTGCACCCGCTCGCTCAGCTCCATGCGGTTGGTGCGCACGTCGTCGGTCATGAGGGTCACGATGTTGTCGACCGTGGGCGCGACGTCGCGCTCGACCCAGCGCATGAGGAAGAGCAGCTTGAGCACTTCCACGTCGTAGGGCTCGAGTCCCTTGCCCTGTTCGGCGGCCTCCGCGGCGCGGTTGATCACGCGGCGGTGATAGCTTTCCAGGAAATCCTGCGCGCTGTCGTAGAAGCGCCAGAACGGCACGAGCGCATTCTCGTCCAGGTCCTCCACGCTCTGCGCCGCCTCTTGGAAGCCGGAGAGCATGGAGCGCTCGCCGCTCGAGAGGTGCTTGCCGGAATGCCCCTGCTTGCGCAGCTCGTTCATAACGTTTTGCAAGAGGGTGAACTGGTAGTTCACGAAGGGGAACGTTTCGGCGAAATCCTCGCCGCTGCTGAAGCCGCCCAGGTCGGCCTTGGCATCTCCGCTGAACGCGAAGAGGTTGCCCAACACGGCGGCGTTTTCCTGGTACTTCATGGTGAGCAGCTGCGCGGCGTCCGGCGTCTTGGCGAGCACGCGGCGCTTGATGACCTCACCCGCATCCGAGCTGGAAAGCGAGAGGCGCGTGTTGAAGCGGCCCTGGATCTTGGAGAAGTCGTCGCTCGCCACGGAGGTGATCTCGTCGATGGCTTCCTGGCCGGTCACGATCACCCACACGCGTCCGGCGCACTTGGACGCGATGCCCTCCACGATGGACTGCAGGTTGAGCATGAGGCTCGTGTCGCCGCCGATGTACTGGCCAACCTCGTCCACCATGAAGAGCAGACGGAACTGGCCGTCGTGATCCTGGGCGCGGCGCTCGGCGTAAGCGCGGATCTCGTTCGTGAGGGTGTCGATGGAGAGATCCTCGTCCTCGGTGGAGTCATACCAGCGCTCGGCTTCCTCGCGCGTCTGGAACCCGCAGGCGACGAGGGCCTCGATGAGGGGCTCGGACTTCGAGAGGAACGTGTTGCGCCACTCGAGCCACGGGTGGCCGCTCGCCTGCTCGTAGGCCGCGCGGAAGGCTTCCGTCTTGCCCTCGAGCTCGATGAGCGATTCCAGGCGCGCGAGCTTGAGGTTCGCGCCGTAGAAGCCCTGGTTCTCGTAAAACACGCGGTAGAACGTGCGCACCACGGCCGATTCGTCCTTGCCCGAGCCCTTCATGTCGATATTGAAGAGGATCGTCTCCGTGGGAACGCTGGCGGCGCGCACGGCCTTCGCGGCGAGCATGGGGTCCTCGAAGCGCGGCTCGATGTAGTCGAGCGCGTGCTTGCCGTTGACCTCGCGGTTTGAGAGCAGGTAGGAGAGCATCTTCAGGAAGTGCGATTTACCGGAGCCGAAGAAGCCCGAGATCCACACGCCGATCTTGTCCGTGGGGACGTCGAGCGCGCGCTCGTAGGCGTCGTAGAACGTGGAGAAGTGCCGGCGCAGCTCGCGCGTGACCACGTACTCCTCGAGCTCCTGCTGGATGATCTCGTCGCTGTTCTGGTCGATCTTGATGACGCCGTTGATGCTGCGGTCGATGTCGCGTTCAAACATATCGTGGATGCGCATGGGGTTCCCTTCTATCGGTTCTCGACTCGTTTGGGCTGTTAGAGCAGGGTGAAGGCGCGGTAGTAGTTGCCGTCGGCGATGGAGCCGAAGAGCCTGAGGCTCTGGCCGTCGTAGACGCCGGGATAGAACATCACGAGCGGCACCTCGCTTAAGACGGGCTGCGCGTTTTCGAGGATGTCGTGCGCGCGGGTGAAGGGGTAGACCTTGCCCACGCCGGTGATGAGCACCACGTCGCGCCCGGGGTTGGCGCCGCCGTATTCGCGCTCATAGCGCTCCGCCATGACGCGCACGTAGTCCTCCGGCATGGCGAGCTCTTTGATCTGCTGGAGCGCCATGGACGCCCCCCGGCGCTCCTCCAAGCGCTTGAGGTCGTCGAATGCCTCGTAGTACTCGCATATGGAGCAGAAGATGTCCCATAGGTCGAAGCGGACGATGCGCGCGGGAATCTCGCCCGCCCGCGATGCGCGCAGGAGCGCCTCGGTGCGTTCGCGCACCTCGTCTTCCTGCTTGGCGTCGTAGGGGAACACGAAGAAGGGGACCTCGTTGCCGAGCCCCTTGCCCTGCAGGAAGTTGGGGTCGCACAGCCGCGAGCGGATGAGCTCGAAGCTCATGGTGATCGAGGGGGATTCCGATGCGGTCATGTCTATCCTTCCATGCCGAAGACGCGCAGCACGGCGTCGTCGCCGTTCGCGCGCATGCAGAGCTCGAGGTCGTAGTCGAGGAGGAGGGGTTTGAGCTGCTCCGTCGCACGGTCGTACATGCCGCAGTTCACCAAGCAGGCCGTGAGCACCTGGCGCACCTTGTTGAGCGTGGCGTCGCTCCAGGTGGCGACCCGTTCGTTCTGGGCGCGCAGCCCCTCGAGGAAATCGGCGATCTCGTAGCGGTGCAGCGTGGTGTCGAGCGTCTCGAGTTTGCGGGCGACGAGGCAGAGCATGAAGTCCCACACCAGACGGTTGTCGCGCATCATGGCGTAGAGGTTCGTCTGGTTGTGCTGGTCGGGCGTGCCGTGCGCGACGAGGTCGATGGCGCGGACGCGCGTGTCCGGGTCGTTCGAGAGGGCGCGCAGGCGGCGGGCGCAGGCGCGCGTGATGGAGGCTTGCTCGCGCTCCGTGGGGTAGCAGAAGAGGTTCTGCGAGGTCACGCGCGCGACGAGGTCCACGTCTGCTGTGATGCCCTCGTCTGCCATGAGGCGGGCGACCGTGCGGGTCTCGTCGATGAGCCATTGTTCGCGGGTGATGGATCCGCGGTAGGTCTCCGGTGCGGTCGCGATGCTCATAGGGCGCCGCCTCGCAGGGTGGCGGCGGGATTCGCTGCGGTCATGACGATGGGCTCCTTGGCGCGTGCGGATGGGACGATACGTCCTAGATACCGCAGCGGCCAGCGGAAAAGTTGAGCAACAATGGTCGCCGGCAGCATGGATAGGCGAGCTGCACGAGGTATTCGATTGTGTTGTCGAGATGCCTGGGAAGGGCTGCTAGTTTTTACAACCCCCCCCCCTGCACTCATGCGCAGGGTTATGCAAGGTGGGCTCCCTTGTCTTGATGCACGTCGTGCACCTACCGATGGTACATTAAGTGCGGGGGTTTGCACCAGCGCGACGAGCTATCGGAGGCACCCAGAGTCATTGGGGACGGGTTCAAATGACTCACCGAGTCAAACGAACCCGTCCCCAGTGACTTACGGAAAATAACGTCCCGTGTGCCGATTATTTCTAGAAAAAATCGGCAATAATGACTATTATTTCAACTTCGAAGTCCGTATCATGCCGGACTCTGCAGGAGGTGACGCCTCATGAAGCGCAAGGTAACAGCTGCACTTGAGGCTTGGGCGGCCGAGCAGGGCAAGAAGCCGCTCGTCCTGTTCGGTGCTCGTCAGACGGGGAAGACCACGTCGGTGCTCGAGTTCGGTGCGACGCGCTATCAAAGCGTCGTGCATGTCGATTTTGTTCGACAGCCCGCGCTCAAGGCTGCCTTCGAGCGCAGTCTCGACCCCAAAGACATCGTCCAGCTCCTTGCCGCCTTGCTCAGGCGTAGCATCGAACCGGAAGGAACGCTGCTCTTCTTCGATGAGGTGCAGGAATGCGACCAGGCGATCGCATCGCTCAAGTATTTCCACCAAGACGCCCCGGAATACGATGTGATCGCGGCGGGCAGTTTGCTGGGCGTGCACGTGGCGCGGCACGGGTCGTTTCCCGTTGGATACGTGGACATGCTCACCATGCATCCCATGGACTTCGAGGAATTCTGCTGGGCGATGGGGGAGGAGCGCGCGTTCGATGTGGTGCGCGCAAGCTTCGCGTCTCGGATGAGCTGCCCGCTCCATGATCGCATGATGGAGCTCTATCGTGACTATCTGCTTGTGGGTGGCATGCCCGAGGTCGTGGCGCTGTGGGCTCAGGGGGCGTCGCTTGAACGCGTGCGCCGGGGGCAGCGCGACATCTCGACTGCGTATGTTGCCGACATGACCAAGTACGCGACCGCCGCGGACGCTGCGAAAATCGTCACGACATGGGATAGCCTGCCCGCTCAGCTCGCGAAAGAGAGCGGATCGACGAAGTTTATGTGGCGCTACGTCGCAAGCGGCGCTAAGGCCGATCGTTACCAGACCGCGGTGGATTGGCTGGTGGCTGCCGGTATCGTGTCTCAATGCACCCAGGTGAGCGATGGGCGGTCTCCGCTCAAGTCATTCGAGAATCCCGCGTCGTTCAAACTATATGCGGCAGATACGGGACTGCTCTCCTGCGCATACGACGCTACGCCTGCGGACTTCGGAACCGCCGATCGCGCAACGGGTCGCTTTCGCGGGGGCATGGCGGAGAACTACGTGATGCAGCAGCTCGTTGCTTCGCACATTCAGCCGTATTATTGGGGCATGCAGAGCACGTACGAGGTCGAGTTCGTGGTGAGCCTTGGAGGGGCGATCGTGCCCATCGAGGTGAAATCCGGCAGAAGGGTACGTTCGACCAGCGCCGCGCGCTTTGCCGAGAAGTACGGCTGTCCGATAATTGTGCGCGTGTCGGCCAAGGATTTCGGTTTCGACGGAACCGTGTTCAGCGTGCCGCTTTACGCGGCGGCGTTGGTGGGAGAGCTTGCGTGAGTTTGAGCGGGGGCAGGTAATTCGGCAGGAGATTCGACAGGAGGCGCCCATGGACGAGCATATCGAAATCGATGTCGACCAGCTGCGCGAGGCGCTCATCGACGAGACGGGGCCGGCGGCGTTTGTCGGCATGCCGTGGGCGATGGCGGACGTCGTAGCGCTCGAGGAGGCCGACCCGGAGGAGCTCGTTCGCGAGGCCGAGCGCCGCGGCTGGGATCTGCGCCGCTTCGAGGTGTGAGCCAGTGGGGACGGGTTCAAATGACTCACTGAGTCAAACGAACCCGTCCCCAATGACTCGACGCCGCGCTACTGCCGCGCACCGCAGCTGCAGTACTGGTAGTCCACGTAGGACTCGGTCTCGTAATGACCTTGATCCTCCTGGTGCGAGCCGACCTGCACCTGGACGGTCTTCGAGACGTTCTGGTAGTTGGCGTAGTACACGCCGTTATACAGGCCGTTCTCGTCGGCGTTCTTGATGCCGGTGCGGATGATGTCCTGCAGGTCGGCCGTGGTGAAGCCGTTCTCGAACCAGTAGGTGGGGCCGTTCGCTACATAGGTGCCGTCGCCGCTCATCGTGTAGAAGCGCGCGCCGTAGACGGTCTGCGTTTCGTAGTCGGGGACGGTGACCATGTTGGAGACCCACACCTGGCGGGTGGCGGTGTGGTTCTTCCAGCTATGGGTATGCGAAGCGGACGAGCCGGAGCCCGCGGTAGCAGAGCCGGAGCTGTTGGAGCCGGTGCCGGCCGAACCAGACTCGGACGCGCCCGCGCTCGAGGATGAGCTGGATGCGCTCGCGGAGCTACCCGCGGCAGAAGAGTCCCGCCCGTCAGAGGTTTTCGCCGAGGATTCGTCCTTGTCATCCGCGTCGCTGGAGCTGGCTCTCTCGCCCGCGGGGACGCTGCCGTCGGCCTTCGCGGCATCGTCGGCAAGTCCGCCCTGCGGCGCCTCTGCCGAGCTGCTCGTGCGCGCCGCCTCGGTCGGGACGGGCAGCGTGACAACGCCCGTTACCGCGAGCACGATGGCGAGCGCCAGCACGGCCACGATGGCCCCACCGGCGATGAGCTGAGCGCGATGGCTCCTGGCCCATGTGTCGTGCCCACGCGTCGTGGCGGTGAACCAGCTCTTGCATCGATCGAACATAGAACGTCTCCTTTCGTTCCTTGCGGCGAGACATACGCGTCCCGCTGCACGCGCCTTTTGCGCGTCCTGAAAGGATCCGATCGATATTCGGTTTTCCGACGGCGAGCCCTCCGCGCCGGCGGGGATGCCGGGGCTTCAATCGCCCAATTTCGGCATCCCCGCGCGGCGGGGCTTTAGCGCTTGCGGAAGTTCGCAGCCGCCCGGTCGACGAGCGTGGGCTTACCGGCCCTTGCGAGCTCGTCGTTCACGCGACGGAGCTCCTGCACCTTGCCGTCGACCCGGTGGAAGACGAAGAGTGCGAGACCCGGCATGGCCCAGCAGGAAAGCGCGACGTTGAGGTCGGCCGCGATGAGCATGTCCAGCGTCGCGGCGCCGGAGGCGAGGCCCTCGACCCAGCCGCACTGCAGCAGCGCATAGGGGATGAACAGGATGAGATAGCAAACGAGCAGCTTGAGCGCGTAGCCGCGGTGCCGCGCGAACGTGAGCACCAGCGCGATCAGCAGCGCGGCGAGGGAGAGCAGCATCGGGGCGGCGATGAGCAGCGTCTCCGGCGTGATGCCGAACTGGTCGAATAGCTGGGGCAGGAAGGCGTACGCGCGGCCCCAGGTGAACGCCACGGCGAAGGGGAGCGCCACGAGGCACGCGATGAACGCGACCTTGGTGAGCAGGCCCAGGCCGAAGAAGAACATGAGGAAGAACAGGATGGGCGTGAAGAAGTGAACGAGATGCACCCCAGCGGCAGCGCCGACGGCTCCACCCAGGAAGGTGGCGCAGAGATCGGCGAAGAAGGATTCATCGTTCCAGTTGTTTTGCATCAGATTGCTCCTTTCATCCGGCGTCGAGACATGCGAAACGACTCGACCATGAGAATCCTGAAAATGAAAGGGCGATATACGATTCCGCGGAACGTCCCGCGTCTGTGCGAGCACAGTGTAGCCCCATTCAATCGCGCTGTCCACACCTTTTTCGCGAGTCATTGGGGACGGGTTCATCTGACTCACTGAGTCAATGAACTGCACCCCAAAACTTGGACGCGTTAAATCATAACCGCTAAGCGGCCTCGCGGAGGGCCAGCTCCCGGAACTCCGCCGGGGTCAGGCCCTTCAGCTTGACCTGCCGCCTCACGTGGTTCCAGT
>NZ_NFIE01000028.1:0-19775 GCF_002161605.1 [Collinsella] massiliensis
GCGGCGCGGGACAGGTCGCTTTGAAGGCGGCCCCGCGGGGGCGCCAGCAGGTAGATGGGTCACCGCGCCGCGTACCGACATGGTATCCGCCGAACGGCGGTACGACCATATTGCAAATTATCAGTGCTGGTAGAACGTCTTGCGGTCGATATCCGCCTCCTGCGCGATGGCGCTCACGCCGATGCGCTCGTACGGGCGCGTCTCGAGCAGGCGCTCGAACGCCGCGACGATAAGGCGGCGGCTCCTGAGCACGCGGCGATCGGTGCGGTTCTCCATGGCTTCCTCCGTTCCTCGGCGCGGCGCGCGGGCGCGCCGACGATGGGACGGCTATGTTATTCCCCATTTGTTGCTTAATCTATAGATGTGCATCAATTTTCACATGCGCGCACGGCGTGACGCGTTCGACCGAGCGCTATCATGAGGGCATATCACTGCTCACATGCGGGAATGTGAGGTGCCCATGCTTACCGAAGCCCAACGCAAACTCGTGAGGAAGTACTTCCTGCTGCCCCAGCTCGCGCCGCGGGGGCTCGCGACCATCTTCGTCCTCAGCGCCGAGATGCTCCTCCTCTCCATGCTCGACGACCTTGTGTTCCAAACTCCCGGCGCGTTCCTGCCCGGCTGGATCGCCTACATCGCGCTCGTCGTCGCGCTCACCGTGTTCTGCTGCTATGCGTACCTCAGCCCGCGCCTCGGCATGGGGAAGCCCGCGTGGGCGGCCATCGAGCGCGCGCGGAGCGCGGCCCGAGCGCAGGCGCGCGAGCAGGCGAAGGCGGCGGAGCCCACCGACGCCGCGCGCATGGCGGCAGCCGCCGCGGCAGGGGTGGCCGCCCTCGGCCAGGCGGTCGGTGACGCCGCCGACGCCGCCTCCGCGGCCTACGGCATCTCCGGCACCGCGCGCTACCTCGAGGCGACGAACTCCCTCGCCCGCGACGCCGAGCGCGCGGCGCGCGACCTGGGCGTCGAGCTGCCGAACGCCAAGCGCGCTGGCCGCATCATGATGCTCGCGACGCTCCTCGCGCTCGCCCTCGTCTACGGCGCCCACTTCATCGCGCGCACCGCATCCATGCGCGCCGATTCCCAGGTAGCGGCGGAGACCATCTCCGCAATCACCGACGCGTTCGAGCACCGGGGGTACTACGTCATCGGCGACGACCCCACGGAAGCCTACGACCGGGACGGCTACAGCGTGAACGCGCACCTCTCCGATTCGGGCGACGACACCACCTTCGTCTCGCTCGACGTCGACAACGACGGCGTGGTGACCGAGGTCTCCTACAAGCTCCAGGTCGACCCCGCGCGCTCGCTCGACGAGAACCTCGCGCGCGCCGAGGAACGGCTCGCCGAGCTGCACGCCGTCGTCGAGGGGCTCGATGTCCCCGTCGCCGCGCCCGGGCTGCTTTCGTACGGCACGCTGCCGGACGCCTTCGGCGAGGCGTTCCGCGCCGGCACGCTCTACGATGACATCTACCTCAACCCCGACGACCTCGGGAGCTCGGAGGGCGCCGCCATCTGGTGCAGCTTCGACACGCTCCCCGAAGAGGACTGGTTCGACGGGATGGAGCCCGATATCTGGCTCACGCTCGAAACCGACCGGTAGCCACCACGCGCCGTACAGCGCCGCCCCTTCGCGCACCGCCGCGCCGCGCTCCATGAACCGTCGCTCCGTGCCTCATGGACAAACTTGTCAACTTTGCATACGAAGCGCTTTCTCGCGTGGCCCCCATCGATAAAGTTGTCAACTTTGCACGCGAGGCACGCTATCATGCGGCCTCCATCAATAACGTTGTCAACGTTGCACGCGAAGCCGGGGGCGGGTGGCGCGCGGGCGGCGGGGACACTGTGCCGCCGCGGCGCAAAGGGTACAATGAGGCGGTAACCAACCTATTCGCCCGACGCGGCGCGCCGGGTGCAATCGAAAGGACTCCCATGGCTACATGCGAACATGCCGCCGCAGCGGGCGGCCAGGCCGCGCCCTCGCAATTCGAGGAGAACAACCTCTCGGAGGCGAAGCGCGTCATCGCCGTGCTCTCCGGCAAGGGCGGCGTGGGCAAATCGCTCGTCACGGGCGCGCTCGCCATCGAGCTCGCGCGGCGCGGGCACACGGTCGGCATCCTCGACGCCGACATCACCGGCCCCTCCATCCCCAAGATGCTCGGCATGAGCGGGCGGCGCGCCCACGGCCTGGGCAAGCTCCTGCTGCCCGAGATCTCTACCACAGGCATCAAGGTCATGTCGTCGAACCTCCTGCTCGAGCACGAGACCGACCCGGTGCTCTGGCGCGGCCCGGTCATCGCGGGCGCCATCAAGCAGTTCTGGAGCGACACCTCCTGGGGCCCCATCGACTACCTGCTCGTCGACATGCCCCCGGGCACGGGCGACGTGGCGCTCACCGTGTTCCAGTCGCTGCCCGTGGACGGCATCGTGGTGGTCACGAGCCCGCAGGACCTCGTGAGCATGATCGTCGCGAAGGCCGTGAACATGGCCGAGAAGATGCACGTGCCCATCCTCGGCCTCATCGAGAACATGAGCTACGTGGCCTGCCCGGACTGCGGCAAGAAGATCGAGGTCTTCGGCCCGAGCAAGCTCGATGCGGTCGCCGACGAGTACGGCCTCAAGGTGCTCGGCCGCCTGCCCATCGACCCCACGCTCGCACTCGCCTGCGACGCCGGCGCGCTCGAGGAGGCGCTGCCGCAGGACTTCCTGCCCGACGCCCTCGCCGCCTGCGAGGCCGTCCCCGCGCACGAGGGCGCCGATGAGGCCGATGCCGCCGCGGGCGCGGAAGGCTGATAGACCACCCTGGATACGGAGCGGAGGGGATCGCCATGGCGCGCAGCGCACCGGAAACCTATGATGTGGCCGTGATCGGCGGCGGAGCGTCCGGCCTCGCCGCCGCGCTCGCCGCCGCCCGCGCAGGCGCGCGCACGGCGGTCATCGAATGCGATGTCGCCTGCGGCCTTCCCATCCTCGCCACGGGCAACGGCCGCTGCAACCTCTCGAACGAGCGGCTGCGCCCCGCGTGCTACCGCCATCCCGTCATCGCCCGCGCCGTAATGGGCGAGGAGCCCGAGGCGCGGCTCGCAGGCTGGTTCGCGTCGCTCGGCATCTGGACGACGAGCGACGAGGGCAGGCTCTACCCCCTGAGCAAGCGCGCGGAATCCGTCCGCGACGCGCTCGTGGGCGCGTGCCGGCGCGCGGGCATCGCCGAGCGCTGCGGGCACCGGCTCATGCACGCCGCATGGAACCCCGCGGACGGGCTCTGGAAGCTCGAGGCGCTCGCGCCCTCGTCCCCGCTCCACGCGCCCCGTGCGCGCGACGAGCATGCCCGCCTCCGGGCGCTCCGTCGCGCGCTCTCCACGTCGCCCATGCGCACCGAGACCATCATGGCGCGCGCCGTGGTGCTCGCCCCCGGCGGCGGCTCCGAGGCGCTCTGCCAGGTCTTCAAGCTCCCCCACCTCGACGAGCAGCCCGTGCTCTGTCCCATCGCCTGCACGCCCGCCCCCGGCGCGGACGGCCTGGGGCCAGACACCCTCGCGCGGCTCGACGGTGTGCGGGCGGATGCGCGCCTCACGCTCGTCCGCGGCGGTACGCCGCTGTGGAGCGAGGACGGCGAGGTGCTCTTCCGCGCCTACGGGCTCTCCGGCATCGCCGCCTTCAACCTCTCGCGCCGCATCGAGCGCGACGACGTCATCGACATCGACCTCTTCCCCGCGCTCGCCGAGGACGACCTGCGCCAGCGCTTCCGCGAGCGCGCCGAGACGGTCGGGGAGCTCGCCGACCGGGGCGCCTCCTGGTTCGACGGCATGCTCGCCCCGCAGCTCGGCCGCATCATCGCACTCGCCGCGGGCGGCTCCTACGGCAAGGCGGCACGCGCCGCGAAGGCGCTCGCGTTCCGCGCACGCGGCGTGACCGAGACCCGTTCCGCCCAGGTCCGCCGGGGCGGCATCCCCTTCTCCGCCGTGGATGCCGAGACGATGCGGCTGAGCACCCCGCACGACGGCCCGCTCTTCGCCTGCGGCGAGGCGCTCGACATGGACGCCGACTGCGGCGGCTACAACCTCGCCTGGGCATGGCTCTCGGGCATGCGCGCCGGCACGGCCGCAGCGTGCGCGATCGGCGGGTGAGGCGCGCCATGATCGAGATTTCGGATATCCGCGCCACGCTCGCCCAGGGAGCGACCGAGCAGCGCTGCCTCGCGGTGGGGCTCGCGTACGTCATCAAGACGCTCGGCTGCCTCCCCCACCTCATCGAACACATCGAGCTGCGCAAGCGCTCCATCGACGCACGCCGCAAGAGCGACGTGCACCTCGTCCTCACCGTCCGCGTCACCTTCCATACGCACGTCGACGAGGGCGAACTCATCGCGCGGATACCGGAGCGCGAGCGGAAGCACGTGCGCCTCGTGGCCGAGGAGCCGGCGCGCACGCCGCCCACCCTCGCGAAGCCGCCCGCGCCGCGGCCCGTCGTCGTGGGAGCGGGCTGCGCCGGCCTCTTCGCCGCGCTCGCCCTCGCCGAGGCGGGCGCCGAGCCGCTCCTCATCGAGCGCGGCGACGACGCGCGCCGCAGAACGTGGGCAATCGAGGAGTTCCACCGCACCGCCGAGCTCGACCCCGAGAGCAACATCCAGTTCGGCCTGGGCGGCGCGGGCACCTTCTCGGACGGCAAGCTCACCACGGGCACGAAGAACCCCGCGCACCGCCGCATCCTCGAGGCGCTTGTCGCCGCCGGGGCGCCGCGCGACATCCTCTGGGACGCCAAGCCGCATGTGGGGTCGGACGTGCTGCCCGTCGTCGTGGAGAACCTCGTTGCCCGCATCCGTGAGCTCGGCGGCGAGGTGCGGTTCCGCGCGCGCATGGTGGATATCGAGCGCGCGCAGGGGCAGGCGGGCGGCGTGCGCGCCCTCCAGGTCGAGACACGGGACGTTGCGGGCGCCGTGCGCACGGAGCGCATCACCTGCACCGCGCTCGTCCTCGCCTGCGGCCATTCCGCGCGAGACGTGTTCGAGCTCCTCGAGCGGCGCGGCTTTACGCTCGCGCGCAAGACGTTCGCCATGGGCGTGCGCATCGAGCACCTCCAGGCGGCGATCGACCGCGCGCAGTACGGCCGTTTCGCCGGGAACCCCGCGCTCGGCGCCGCCCCCTATAAGCTCGTCGCCCACCCGCGCGGCGGCCGCAGCCTCTTCACCTTCTGCATGTGCCCGGGCGGCGAGGTGGTCGCGGCCGCCTCGGAGCCCGGCGGCGTCGTCACCAACGGCGCGAGCCTGCGCGCCCGCGCGGGCGCCAACGCGAACTCCGCGCTCCTCGTGAACGTGACGCCCGACGACCTCCCCGGCTCCGATCCGCTCGCGGGCGTGAGGCTGCAGCGCCGCTGCGAGCAGCGCGCCTTCGAGCTCGGCGGGGGGAGCTACCGCGCGCCCGCGCAGCTCGTGGGCGATTTCCTTGCCGGCGTCCCGAGCTCGGGCGGCGGCCGCGTGGAGCCCACCTATCCGCTCGGCGTCACCTGGGGCGCGCTCGATACCGCGCTACCCCCGTATATCACGGAGACGCTCCGCGCCGGGATCCCCGTGCTCGGGCGCAAGCTCGAGGGCTTCGATGCGGCGGACGCCGTGCTCACCGGCGTGGAATCGCGCTCGAGCGCGCCCGTGACCGTCGTGCGCGGCCGCGATTGCCAGGCGCTCGACGCACCCGGCCTCTTCCCCTGCGGCGAGGGCGCGGGCTACGCGGGCGGCATCATGAGCGCCGCCGCCGACGGCCTCCGCTGCGCCGACGCGGCCTTGAACACGCTCATGTAAAATTACCCCAGGGGTTTTTCTACATCCTCTCGCTTGTCCTCGCAACGAGGCCGGCACCTGATGTAGAAAAACCCCTGGGGTATTTTTACATTTTGCGCCAAAACCTCGGTGTCGTTGACCAATCGTCAAACATGGATAAAGCGTGACGCGGCGCGCAAATTTCGACGCGCGGGGCATCGTCGCCCGCGCGCTTTGCTAGCGTATGGGTGGTTGACGTTTATTAATAAATCGTCAATAAGATGACGCGCTGCCGTACGGTATGCGCCGAAACGACACCCCGAGCGAGGCTCACATGGCTTTCCACATCATCGGGACGGGTTCGGCCCTCCCCGAGCAGCGCATAACGAACGACGACCTCTCGCGGTTCCTCGATACCACGGACGAGTGGATCTTCTCGCGAACCGGCATCCGGGAGCGCCGCGTATGCACCCATGAGACCCTCGATGACCTCGCCGTCGCCGCGAGCGAGCGCGCTCTCGCCGCCGCGGGGCTCGCCGCGACCGACCTCGACCTCATCGTATGCGCCACCACCTCGGGCGACCACCTCATGCCCGCCGAGGCCTGCGCGGTCGCCGAGCGTATCGGCGCCTCTTGCCCGGCCTTCGACGTGTCGGCCGCGTGCGCGGGCTTCGTCTTCGCCCTCGACGTCGTCGACGGCTTCCTCGCCCGCGGCCGCGCCCGGCGCGCGCTCATCGTGGCGGCGGAGCAGATGTCGCGACTCCTCGACTGGAGCGACCGCGCCACATGCGTGCTCTTCGGCGACGGCGCCGCCGCGTGCGTCGTCGAGGCGGGCGGGGCGAGTCCGCTTGCCATCGAGCTCTCGACCACGCCCGACACCGACGCGCTCTCCGTACCCGGCATCGCCGGGACCTCGCCGTTCGCCGCGGCGACGCCCGTCCCGAGCGCGCTCGCGATGAAGGGCCAGCGCGTCTTCAAATTCGGCGTCCAAGCCATCTGCGACGCCGTGCACGGCCTGTGCGCCGAGGCCGGTATCGGGGCCGCGGACATCGACCACTTCATCTTCCACCAGGCCAACGACCGCATCCTCACCGCCGCCGCCCAGCGGCTCGGCATCGAGGACGACCGCGTGGCCCGCACGCTGCACGCGACGGGCAACATCTCGAGCGCCTGCATCCCCTACACCCTCGACGCGCTCGCGCGCGGCGGACGGCTCCACCCCAGCGAGCTCATCGCGCTCGTGGGCTTCGGGGCCGGCCTCGACGTGGGCTCGTGCCTCATCCGCTGGGAATAGCCCGGCCATCACCCCGCCCCCTTCGCGCATTCCGCGCGAGGACGATAGCAAAAGGAGAACCATCATGGCAGACACCACCTTCGACCGCATCTGCGCCATCATCCGCGACAACGGCGGCACCGGCGCCGAGCTCACGCCCGAGACCAAGCTCGCGGACGCCGGCCTGGACAGCCTCGCCACCGTCGAGGCCGTCATCGCCTGCGAGGACGAGTTCGGCATCGAGATCGAAACCGATTCCAACCCCGAGACCGTGGGCGAACTCGTCGAGCTCATCGAATCCCTCATGGAGAACTAGCATGCTGCGCTCACCCATCTGCGAGGCCCTGGGCATCGAGAAGCCCATCTTCCAGGGAGGCATGGCGTGGATCGCCGACGCCTCGCTCGCGTCCGCCGTATCCGAGGCCGGCGGCCTCGGCATCATCGCGGCGATGAACGCGGACGCCGCATGGCTCCGTTCCGAGATCCGCGCCCTGCGCGAGCGCACGGACAAGCCCTTCGGCGTGAACGTGATGCTCATGAGCCCGTTCGCCGACGAGGTCGCGCAGGTCGTCATCGACGAGCACGTCCCCGTGGTCGTGACGGGCGCCGGCAACCCGGTGCGGTTCATGAAGGCCTGGAACGAGGCCGGAATCAAGGTCATCCCGGTCGTCGCCTCCGTCGGGCTCGCGCGCATCGTCGAGCGCGCCGGCGCCGCGGCCGTGATCGCCGAGGGCGGCGAGAGCGGCGGGCATGTGGGCGACGCCACCACGATGGCGCTCGTCCCGCAGGTCGCCGACGCGGTGAAGATCCCCGTCATCGCCGCGGGCGGCATCGCCGACGGCCGCGGCATGGCGGCGGCGCTCATGCTCGGCGCCTGCGGCGTCCAGGTGGGGACGCGCTTCCTCGTGGCCGATGAGTGCGCGGTGTCCGAGGAGTACAAGGAGCGCGTGCTCAAGGCGAAGGACATCTCCACCCTCGTCACCGGCCGCCGCACCGGACATGCCGTGCGCTGCCTCAAGACGCCATTCACCAACGCGTTCGCGCAGCGCGAGAACGAGGGGGCGCCCATCGAGGAGCTCGAGCAGATGGGCGCCGGCGCCCTGCGCAAGGCCGCGAAGGACGGCAACTACGAGGAGGGCTCGTTCATGTGCGGGCAGGTCGCCGGCCTCGTCCGCGAGCGCCAGAGCGCCCGCGCGATCGTCGAGGACATCGTGGGCGGCGCGGAAGAGCTCCTCAAGGGGGCGGCGGCATGGGTGGCGTAGCCTTCCTCTTCGCCGGCCAGGGCGCCCAGCACCCCGGCATGGGCGCCTCGCTCGCCGAGCGCGAGCCCGCGGCGCGCGCCGTCTTCGACGCGGCGGACGCCGTCCGTCCCGGCACGAGCGCGCAGTGCTTCGCCGGCACCCAGGAGGAACTCGATGAGACGGCGACGACGCAGCCGTGCGTCTTCGCCTGCGACCTCGCCTGCGCGCAGGCGCTCGAGGCGCACGGGCTTACCCCCGATGCCGTGGCGGGCTTCTCGCTCGGCGAGGTCGCCGCCCTCACCTTCGCGGGCGCCCTCGACGATGCGGCCGGCTTCGAGCTCGTATGCCACCGCGCCGCGCTCATGGCCGCAGCGGCGGCGGAGCATCCCGGCGCCATGCGCGCCGTGCTCAAGCTCGACGCCGCAACGGTCGAGGCCCTCGCGTGCGAGGCGGGGAACGCCTGGCCGGTGAACTACAACAGCCCCCAGCAGACCGTCGTCGCAGGCGCCCCCGAGGCGCTCGACGAGCTCGACGGGCTCGTGCGCGCCGCCGGCGGGCGCAGCATGCCCGTCGCGGTGTCCGGCGCCTTCCACAGCCCCTACATGGCGGATGCGACCAAGGCGCTCGCCGCCTACCTCGAGGACGGCCACGGCCTCGCCGCACCGCACATCCCCGTCATCGCGAACCGCACCGCCGAGCCCTATCCCGAAGGCGACGGGGCGAACGCCGGGGCTGCCCGCGCCGAGCTCCTTGCGAGCCAGGCGTCGAACCCCGTGCGATGGGTGCGCACGCTCGAAGCGCTCTCGTCCCGCGGGATCGATACGTTCATCGAGGTCGGCCCGGGAAGGACCCTCACCGGCCTCGTGAAGCGCACGCTCAAGGGCGCGACCGCCCTGCCCTGCGAGACGCCCGAGCAGCTCGATGCCGTGCTCGCCGCCTGCCGTGGCGCGGGCGACCCGGCGGAATAGGAGGACATCATGGCAACCGATACCGAGCGCCGCTGCGCGCTCGTCACCGGAGGCTCGCGCGGCATCGGCCGCGCCATCTGCCTCGCGCTCGCGGGCGCGGGCTTCGATCTCGCGATCGTCTACGCCGGCAACGACGAGGCGGCGCACGAGACCGCCGCGCGCGCCGAGGAGCTCGGCGCCACCGCCCGCACCTATCGCTGCGACGTGGCGGACGCCGATGCTGCCGCCGCCTGCGCCGCGCAGGCGCTCGCCGATTTCGGCAACATCTGGGCGCTCGTGAACAACGCGGGCGTCACGCGCGACACGCTCCTCGCGCGCATGGGCGAGGAGGACTTCGACCGCGTGATCGACGTGAACCTCAAGGGCGCCTACCACATGACGCGCGCCCTCGTGCGCCCGTTCATGCGCCAGCGCGGCGGCCGCATCGTGAACATGAGCTCCGTCGTGGCGCTCGCGGGCAACGCCGGCCAGGCGAACTACGCCGCCTCGAAGGCGGGGATCATCGGCCTCACGAAGGCATGCGCCCGCGAGCTCGCGGGCCGCGGCGTCACCGTGAACGCCGTCGCCCCCGGCTTCATCGAGACCGACATGACCGCAGCGCTCGCCGATTCGGTGCGCGAACGCACGGAGCAGCAGATCCCCCTCGGGAGGTTCGGTCGCGCCGACGAGGTGGCCGCACTCGTCGCCTTCCTCGCCAGCGACGCGGCCGCCTACATAACCGGCGAGGTCATCCGCATCGACGGCGGCATGGCGATGTGACGCCGCCCGCACGCGAGGCCACCAGACCGGACGCCATCGCCGCGCCGCGGGCGCACGAGCGCAGATAGAAGGAGAAGCACCATGGAACGCAGGGTCGTCATCACCGGCATGGGAGCGGTCACGCCCGTCGGCCTCACCGCCCCGGAAACCTGGCATGCGCTCGTCAACGGCACGAGCGGCATCGCCACCATCGCGAACATCCCCACCGACGGGCTCAAGGTCACCGTCGCCGCCGAGGTCAAGGGCTTCGACGGCCGGGAGCGACTCGGGGAGGACGTGCGCCACAAGGACCTCAACGTGCAGTACGCGCTCGCCGCATCGGATGAGGCGATGGCGGGATCCGGCCTGGCCGAGGCCGAGAACTTCGACCCCGACCGCGTGGGCGTGTACGTGGGCTCCGGCATCGGGGGCATGGCATCCTACACCGCCGCCGTCGACACCATGCGCGAGCGCGGCTTCCGGCGCTGCCCGCCGTTCATGATCCCTATGATGATCGCGAACATGGCCGCGGGCGAGGTCTCCATCCGGCACCGCCTCACCGGCCCCACGCTGCCCGTCGTCACCGCCTGCGCCACCTCGGCGCACACGGTGGGCGAGGCCTTCCATGCCATCAAGCACGGCTACGCGGACGCGATCCTGGCCGGCGGCGCCGAGGCCTGCATCGTGCCCGAGGCCATCGCGGGCTTCACGAACTGCAAGGCGCTCACACGCAACCCCGACCCCGCGACCGCCTGCCGCCCCTTCGACAAGAACCGCGACGGCTTCGTGATGGGCGAGGGCGCCTGCATCCTCGTCCTCGAGGAGCTCGAGCACGCGCGCGAGCGCAGCGCGCGCATCCTGTGCGAGATCGCCGGCTACGGCAACACCGCCGACGCCTACCACATCACGAGCCCCGCGCCGGACGCCCAGGGCATCACGCGGGCGATCCGCGCGGCCGTCGAGGAGGCCGGGCTCGACGTGCGCGACGGCCTCTACATCAACGCCCACGGCACCTCCACCAAGCTGAACGACGCCTCCGAGACGCTCGGCATCAAGCAGGCGCTCGGCGAGGAGGCGGCGCGCGCCGCGCACATCTCGTCCACGAAATCCATGACCGGGCACATGCTCGGCGCGACCGGCGCCCTCGAGGCCGCCGTATGCGCGCTGGCGATCGAGCACGGCGTCATCCCGCCCACCATGGGCTACGCCGAGCCCGACCCTGCCTGCGATCTCGACTACACGCCCAACCGCGCCGTCGCCGCACCGGTGCGGTGCGCGCTCTCGACGAACCTCGGGTTCGGCGGACACAACGCGGCGCTGGCATTCAAGGTTTACGAGGAGTAAGGATGAAGATCGATTCCCAGAAGCTCAACGAGGTCGCCGCCCTCATGGAGGACCACGGCCTCACGCGCGTGCGCCTCTCGGAGCAGGACGGCCGCGTCATCGAGCTCGAGCGCACGCCAGCGCCCGTCGTCGCAGCCGCATCGCTCCCCGTCGCCGATGCCGCCCCCGCCGCCGCACCGGATCGAGCCGTACCCGCACCCGCCGCGGCAGCCGCCCCAGCCGCTGGCGACACCGGCGCCGATGCGGGAGCCGTCGCCGTCACGGCACCCATGGTCGGCGTGTTCTACGCCGCGCCCTCACCCGACGCCGACCCCTTCGTGCGCGTGGGCGCGCACGTGCACGCGGGCGACACCCTCTGCATCATCGAGGCCATGAAGCTCATGAACGAGGTCGTGGCCGACATCGACGGCACCGTCGTCGCCATCGATGTAACCGATGGCGCGCTCGTGGAGTACGGCGCGCGCATCATGTCCATCGAACCCGACGAACCCGCGAAGGGGGCTGGTGCGCGATGAGGCGACCCGAGCTCGAGAAGATTCTTCCCCATCGCGCACCCATGCTGCTGCTCGACGAGGCGGAGGTCGTGGACGGCGAGGCGCATGGCCGCACCCACATCACCGGCGATGAGTTCTTCGTGCAGGGGCACTTCCCCGGAAACCCCGTCGTTCCCGGCGTGATCCTCTGCGAGATGCTCGCTCAGAACTGCTGCGTGCTCATGGGCGAGGAGCTCGCCGGCACGGGGGACGTGACCCCCTTGTACACGAGCCTCGACAAGGTGCGCTTCAAGCACCCCGTCCGCCCCGGCGACACCGTGGAGCTCATTTGCACGATCACGCGGCACCGCGGCTCCTTCTACTTCGCGCACGGCGAGGCGCGGGTCGCCGACGAGCTCTGCTGCGTCGCCGACATGTCGTTCGCGCTCATGCCCAACGGCGAAGCGGCGCGCTAGCAAGGTCCAGCGGCGCTCGCGGAGGCGCGACACACCGTTTTTCCCTTCCCGCCGCCTAGTTCTGGTGGTCCCGTTCAGATATGCACGATGTCCGGGGCGCACGGGGCGCTCAAAAGGGCTTTGTCATGGGAGGCGACCCGTACCGCATGGAGCAATCCTGGGGTTTTGTCGCTTGCCAGGCCGCGGGGGCGGCACATCGCGGCTTCCCGGCGCGCCCCAATCGCGCATATCTGAACTTGACCACCACGTTGGAGGCTTCCCATGTTCAAAAAGATCCTCATCGCCAACCGCGGCGAGATCGCGGTGCGCGTCATCCGCGCCTGCAAGGAGATGGGCGTCCAGACCGTGGCCGTCTATTCGACCGCGGACGCCGAAGCGCTCCATGTCAAGCTCGCCGACGAGGCCTACTGCATCGGCGGGCCGCGGCCGCAGGATAGCTACCTCAACGGGGACGCCATCCTCACGGTCGCCGCCGCGAGCGGCGCCACCGCCATCCATCCCGGCTACGGCTTCCTATCCGAGAACGCCGCGTTCGCACGCCAGTGCCGCGAATGCGGCGTGGTGTTCGTCGGACCCGCGCCCGAGGTGATCGAGCGCATGGGCGACAAGGACGCCGCGCGCCGCACCGCACGCGCGGCCGGCGTGCCCGTCGTGCCCGGCTGCGACCTGCTCGAGAGCGCCGAGGCGGCCGAGGCGGAAGCCGCGCGCATCGGCTGTTCCGTGCTCATCAAGGCGCGCTCGGGCGGCGGCGGGCGCGGCATCCGCAAGGTCGAGCGCCTCGCGGACGTCGGCCGCGCCTTCACCGAGGCGCGCGCCGAGGCCGAGGCCGCCTTCGGCGACGGCGCATGCTATATGGAGAAGTTCGTGGCACCCGCCCACCATGTGGAGGTGCAGGTGCTCGCCGATGCGCACGGCAACGTCGTCACCCTCGGTGAGCGCGAATGCTCCGTGCAGCGCCGCAACCAGAAGCTCTTGGAGGAGAGCCCCGCCCCCTGCCTGGACGGTCGCGACGACGTGCGCGAGCGCATGTACGAGGCGGCGCGCAGCCTGGCACGTGCCGTGGGCTATGAGGGTGCGGGCACCATCGAGTACCTCTACACCGACAACGGCCAGTTCTACTTCATGGAGATGAACACGCGCCTGCAGGTCGAGCACCCCGTCACCGAGTTCGTGACCGACATCGACCTCGTCAAATGGCAGCTGCGCATCGCCGCGGGCGTCGCGTTCCCCTACACCCAAGACGAGCTCGCGCCCGCCAAGCGCGCCCACGCCATCGAGTGCCGCATCAACGCCGAGGGGCCGGGGCCGGACTACCTCCCCTCGTGCGGCACCGTCGAGAACCTCCATGTGCCGGGCGGGCCATGGGTGCGCTTCGATTCCGCGCTCTACCCCGGCGCCCTCGTGCCGCCCTACTACGACTCCATGCTCGGCAAGCTCATCGTGCGCGCCGGCACCCGCGAGGAAGCCGTGCGCAAGATGCGCTCCGCCCTCACCGAGCTCGAGGTCGACGGCGTTCAGGAGAACAGCGACCTGCAGCTCGACATCCTCGCGAACCCGGAGTTCCTTTCCGGCATCTACCACACGAACCTGATGGAGCACCTCTATGAAAGCTAAGCAGAAGGGCATCAACAAGCTCGAGGGCCCCGTGACCGATGTACCCATCGAGCTCCCGGAGCGCCGCGCATACGTTAAGTGCCCGGGCTGCCGGCGCGTCATCGACCAGGAGCTGCTCGCGCGCAACCTCGACGTCTGCCCCCGCTGCGGGCACCACCTGCGCCTGGGCGCACGCGCGCGCCTTGCAATGACCCTCGACGACGGCAGCTTCGAGGAATGGGATGCCGAGCTCTCCGTGCAGGATGCGCCCGCCGGCCGCGAGGCGCTCTCCTTCCCCGGCTACGCCGAGAAGCTCGAGCGCTCGCAGCGCGCCTGCGGCAGCAAGGACGCCGTGCTCTGCGGACGCGCCACCATCGGCGGGGAGCCCTGCGCCGTCTTCATCATGGACGGCGATTTCATGATGGGCTCGATGGGCTCCGTCGTGGGGGAGAAGATCTGCCGCACCTTCGAGCGGGCGATCGAGCTCCGGCTTCCGGTCGTGGGCATCACCGTCTCGGGCGGCGCGCGCATGCAGGAGGGCACGACCTCGCTCATGCAGATGGCGAAGGTCTCGAGCGCCCGCGCCCGCCTCGCCCGCGCCGGCCTTCCCTACCTCGCCCTGCTCACCGACCCCACCACGGGAGGCGTCACCGCGAGCTTCGCCATGGAGGGCGACGTGATCCTCGCCGAGCCGGGCGCGCTTATCGCCTTCGCCGGCCCGCGCGTGGTGGAGCAGACCACCCATAAGCGCCTGCCTGCGGGCTTCCAACGCGCCGAGTTCTTGCTCGAACACGGCTTCCTCGACCTCATCGTCGAGCGCGCGGACGTCCCCGCGACCCTGGCCGAGCTCCTCGCCCTCCACGCCGGCCGCATCCCGTCGGCCTCCGCGCCGCATGCGCTTCTGGAGCAGCATGGGCCGCACATGCTCCTCAAGAAGATCGGCCGACGCCGCAAGCAGGGATCGATCGAGGCCCCGAGCGCCTACGAAATCGTGCAGGCGGCGCGCTCCGTGGAGCATCCCACCGCGCTCGAGCTCATCGAGCTCGGCTTCGACGGCTTCATCGAGCTCCACGGCGATCGCTCCTTCGGCGACGACGCGGCCATCGTGGGCGGCATCGCCTGGGTGGGCGACCGGGTGCTCACCGTCATCGGCACCGAGCGCGGCCGCTCCACGAAGGAGCGCGTGGCGCGCAACTTCGGCTCCGCGCACCCGGAAGGCTACCGCAAGGCGCGGCGCCTCATGCAGCAGGCCGCGCGCTTCGGCAGGCCCGTCCTCTGCCTCGTGGATACCGCGGGCGCGTACTGCGGCATCGGTGCGGAGGAGCGCGGCCAGGGCGAGGCCATCGCGTCGAACCTCGTCGCCATGGCCGAGCTCGGGACGCCGCTCGTGAGCGTCATCACCGGCGAGGGCGGAAGCGGTGGCGCGCTCGCGCTCGCAGGGGGCGACCGCGTCTACATGCTCGACCATGCCGCCTATTCCGTCGTGAGCCCCGAGGGCTGCGCCTCGATCTTATGGAAATCCACCGACCGCGCGGCGGATGCGGCCGAATACCTCGGCCTCACCGCCCCACGCCTCACCGAGCTCGGCATCGCGGACGGCACCATCGACGACGCGTGCAGCCATGAGGAGCTTGCCCGGCGCATCGTCTCGCGCGCCCTGGACGTCTTCGCCGAGCTTGCGAGCCTGGATACCGAAGAGCTCCTCACGCGCCGCTACGTCCGCTTCCGCGCCATGTAAAATTACCCCAGGGGTTTTTCTACATCCCCCTAGTGCTTGCCCTTCCAGCCCTGGCGCTTGCGGCCGCCGCCGAACACGCTGCCCTTGCGGGCGGTGCGCCGCAGCGCCTCCATGGCCTCGTCCTCGCTCGACCCCTCGAGCATGGCCTTGATGTGCACGATGGCATCGCGCAGGCGCGCCGCCTCCTCGAAGTCCATGGCCTCCGACGCGCTGCGCATATCGTCCTCCATCGTCGCGACGATGCGCTGCACCTCGTCCTTCGGCAGATCCGCGAGCTCCTCGGCGAGACGCTGGCCGGCCGACGGCGCAGCCTCCGGCGCCTCGTCCGCCCCCTCGCCCGCCGGCGTGAAGAACGCACCGTGGCCGAGCGAGTCGCCCCGGCTCCGGTCGCGCTTGCCCACGTTCTCGTTCGCCTCGGCGATGAAGCTCGAGATGTCGTTGATGGCCTTGCGCACCGTCTTGGGCTCGATGCCGTGCTCCGCGTTATACGCCATCTGGATGGAGCGGCGGCGGTTCGTCTCGTCGATCGCCTCGCGCATGGAATCGGTGATGGTGTCAGCGTACATGATGACCTCGCCGTCGGCGTTGCGCGCCGCGCGGCCGATGGTCTGGATGAGCGAGCGCCGGTTGCGCAGGAACCCCTCCTTGTCCGCGTCGAGGATCGCGACGAGCGACACCTCGGGCAAATCGAGCCCCTCGCGCAGCAGGTTGATACCCACGAGCACGTCGATCTTCCCCTGGCGCAGGTCGCGCAGGATCTCCACGCGGTCCATCGTCGCGGTGTCGGAGTGCATGTAGTTCACCTTCACGTCCGCATCGAGCAGGTGGTCGGTGAGGTCCTCCGCCATGCGCTTCGTGAGCGTCGTCACGAGCACGCGCTCATGGCGCGCCGTGCGCACGCGGATCTCGTCGAGCAGGTCGTCGATCTGCCCGCGCACCGGGCGCACGTCGATCTTGGGGTCGAGAAGCCCCGTCGGGCGGATGATCTGCTCCACGTTGTTCTGGCTCACGCGCAGCTCGTAGTCGCCCGGGGTCGCGCTCACGTAGATGAACTGCGGCACGCGCGCCTCGAACTCGTCGAAGCGCAGGGGGCGGTTGTCGAGCGCCGAGGGCAGGCGGAACCCGTGCTCAACGAGCGTCACCTTGCGCGAGCGGTCGCCCTCGTGCATGCCGCGGATCTGCGGCACCGTCACATGGCTCTCGTCGATGATGCAGAGCATGTCCTTCGGGAAGTAGTCGATGAGCGTGTAGGGCGGCTCGCCCGGCTTGCGTCCGTCGAGGTGGCGCGAGTAGTTCTCGATGCCGTTGCAGTAGCCCATAGTCTCGAGCATCTCGAGGTCGTAGTCGGTGCGCTGCTGCAGGCGCTGCGCCTCGAGCAGCTTGTCGGCGGCCTTGAGCTCGGCCACGCGCGCCTCGCACTCCTCCTCGATGGTGCGGAGCGCGGCGCGCACCTTCGGCTTCTCGGTCACGTAGTGCGAGGCCGGCCACACGGGGATGGCGTCGTACTCGCGCAGGATCTCGCCCGTCACCTCGTCGATCTCGGCGATGAGCTCCACCTCGTCGCCGAAGAACTCGAAGCGCAGGGGATGCTCGGCATAGGGCGGGAACACGTCGACCACGTCGCCGCGCACGCGGAACGTGCCGCGCGCGAGGTCGAAATCGTTGCGGTCGTATTGGATGTCGATGAGCGCGTGGATGAAGTCGTCGCGCTCGAGCGGTTCCTTCTTGTCCACGTTGGGCGCGAGACCGGCGTAATCCTCCGGGGAGCCGATGCCGTAGATGCACGACACGGACGCGACCACGATCACGTCGCGCCGACTGAGCAGCTGCGAGGTTGCCTGATGCCGGAGCATCTCGACCTCCTCGTTGATCGAGGCGTCCTTCTCGATATACGTGTCCGACTGCGGCACGTACGCCTCGGGCTGGTAGTAATCGTAGTAGGACACGAAGTACACGACGGCGTTATGGGGGAAGAACTCCTTGAGCTCGCTCGCGAGCTGGGCGGCGAGGGTCTTGTTTGGCGCCATGACGAGCGTGGGCTTACCGAGCGCCTCGATGGTCTTGGCCATGGTGTAGGTCTTGCCCGAGCCGGTGACGCCGAGCAGCACCTGGTAGCGGTCGCCGGAGCGCACGCCGTCCACGAGCGACTGGATGGCCTGCGGCTGGTCGCCGGACGGCTCGAACGGGCTCACGACCTCGAATTTGGCCGGCTCTCCCGCGGTCCCGAAGCGGCGCAGCTCGCCACCGACGCGTTCGACCTCGAATGCCTCCACCGTGAGCCTCCTTGCTTCCCGCCGTACCTAGAGCGCCCCTGCACGCAACGCATGAGGCGAGCGCTCAGGGGACGGAATCCTATCACGAGGAGCGGACGCGCGCAAACGCCTAGGCGACGAAGCGCCCCGCATAGAGCTCCTCGTACCGATTATACGAGTTCAGGACGCGCACGAGGTAGGCCTGCGTCTCGGGAAAGGTGATCGCGTTGTGGAGCGCGGTATCCTGCTCCACCCAGCCCTCGACGTTGCCGATACCCGCGTTATAGGCCGCGATGGCCCGATCGAGCGCGCCATCATAGTAATCGAGCAGATACCGCAGGTACGCGCAGCCGAACATGATGTTCACGTCCGGCTCGAACAGGTCGTCGACCGAATACGCGTCCCCGTCGACATAGCCCTTGTCGATCATATCCTGCGCCGTGACGGGCAGCAGCTGCATGAGCCCCTCGGCGCCGGACGATGAGCGCACCTCAGGGTTCCAATTCGATTCGGTCTCGATGACCGCCGCGACGAGATACGGGTCGATCTTATAGGTCGCCGCAGCGGACTGGATATCGTCCTCGTAGCTTAGGGGATACAGCGTGCCCACCACCGGGGCAGGGGCATACGTGAACACGACCGAGATAAGGCAGAACGCACATGCGGGGATGAGGGCGAGCGCACGGAGCCAGCCCGCGGCACCAAGGCGTTTACGCACGGTGTGCACCTCCCGAAAGCAGTGCGGGGCACGTCCGCTCGAGCCACGAATCAAGCGCGTCGAACAACGCTGTATCGTCCCCAACATTTTCGATGACCGTCGTAGCGAGCGCGCACAGCTCAGCGTCACTCAGCTGCACGGCATCGCGGGCTTCGAAGTCGGCCGCCTCCATACCGCGGGCGCAGGCACGCGCGCGCCGTACCTCATACGGGGCGGTGATCGCAAGCACTTCATCTGCAAGCGTGAAAGCATCCGTAAACGATTTCGGGGCAGAGACCTCCACGATCACAAGCGAAGGGGCATCAATGTCCTGCCTCAAACCAGCGAGGAGCGCGCGGAGCCGATCTTCCAAGGCCGGGTACACGAGCGCCTCGAGGCGCGCCGTGGAGGCAGCATCCGAAAACGCGCGTGCAGCGAGGATGCGCGGGCAAACCGCCCCGGCCTCATCCAAGATATCGTCCCCAAAGGTTCGGGACAGTGCTACAACGAGCTCAGAGCCCGGAACGTACAGCGACTTGCACACCGCATCCAGGTCGATGCGATGCGCGCCGCAACGCTCAAGATACCGCGCTGCGGTCGATTTGCCCGACGCGATCGAGCCGATGAGAAAGACCGTATGCATAACGTGCTCACCTCAAGCGAGATGGAAAGGAATCACAATACGAACGGCATGAAACAAGTCGTTGACGCACGGGAGCGCAACGAACCCCAAACCGCCCATCCATTATCTGGTGCGTGTGTGGAGCGTGGATGAACATCAGCGATATCGAACCGAGATAACAAAAAAGCCTCTGGGTTATACCCAAAGGCTTTTCGATTTCGTGCACGGCTCGGTGCCGTCCACCGGTCAGCGGCGCCCTGCCCTCCCACGGGCTTGCCCCGCAGTACTCTCGGCGCTCGGGGGCTTAGCTTCCGGGTTCGGAACGGGTCCGGGCGTGCCCCCCCTGCCATGGCCGCTGACCGGTGGGCGGCGCCCGCCGGGCGGGGTCGTCCCCCGCGTGCCCTCAGGGCCGCACAGCGCGGATGCGATCGTCCACAGACCCCGGCGCGGGATGCGGTCTCGACGGCGACCGGAGCGCTGCGTAGGCGCCGGCGCCGGCCGGGATGCGGAAAGAGCTCGGGCGATTAGTACGGCTCGGCTGAGCGCGTCGCCGCGCTTGCACCTGCCGCCTATCGAACCGGTGTTCTACCGGTGCCCTTACCGGAAGGAGA
>NZ_NFIE01000029.1:0-19671 GCF_002161605.1 [Collinsella] massiliensis
CCGCGAACAGGTCCGCGGCGAGCGACCTCGCCGCGCGCCCGTGCCCGTACCGTAGGTCGATGGACATGAGAATGCCCCCCATCTCTCGGACCTCCATTTCCGTGTCCAAGAAACGGGGGGCGGTTCAAATTGAACCCGTCCCCAATGACTCCACCGGCGGCTCGTTCGATGCCCCGGGTCAGCGAGCGATGGTGCCGACCGCCTCCACGATGCTCTCGATGAGGCCGGCGCGCACCGCCTCGGCGGTGGCGAGCGTGCCGTTCTTCACGGCCTCGACCGACGTCGCGCCGTGGCCGATGAGCACGACGCCGCGCAGGCCGAGCAGGATCGCGCCGCCCTTCGCGTCGCCCGAGAGCTTCTCCTTGATGGCGGCGAGGTCGTTCTTGATGAGCAGCGCCGCGATCTTGCCCTTGAGCGAGCCCAGAAGGGCGCCCTTGAGCTCGGAGAGGATGAACTTGGCCGCGCCCTCGGTGGCCTTGAGTGCCACGTTGCCCGCGAAGCCGTCGGCGACGACCACGTCATAGGAGCCCGAAACGATGTCGCTGCCCTCGCAGTTGCCCGCGAAGCCGTCGAGCACGTCGCGCATGAGGGCGAAGCACTCCTTGGTGAAATGCGAGCCCTTGGTGTCCTCGGTTCCGTTGGAGAGCAGGCCCACGCGCGGCTTCGCGATGCCGCAGACCACGCGCGCGTAGGCGGCGCCCATCTGGGCGAAGCGGAGCATGTCGCCCGGCTCGACGTCGGGGTTGGCGCCCAGGTCGCAGAAGACGGTGAGCCCGCCCGCGCGGTTCGGCACGGCCGAGGTAAGGCAGGGGCGGAGCGGATGGAGCTCGCCCGCCTCCTCGAACTTGAACGGGGTGACGTAGGCGGTCGCCGCCGCCGTGATGGCGCCCGTCGCGCCCGCGGAGAAGAAGCCCTGCGCCGTGCCCTTCTTCACCGCGCGGCATGCCACGACGATGGAGGACTTGCGCTTGGACATCACCGCCTTGATGGGGTCGTCGGCCATGTCGATCACGTCCGGCGCCACGAGCGCCTCGACGCGCGGGCGGCTCTCGGCGAACGGCGCCACGATCTCCTCCGGGCCGACCGCCAGCACGGTGAGCGCCGCATCGGCTGCGAGCGCTGCGTCGATGCCGTCGAGCACGACCTGCGGTTCCTCGTCGCCGCCCATGACATCGACGGCGATGCGCACCTCTTCCATACCAGACTCCCTCTCGATATAACGAAATGGCCGACTCACCGAGCCGGCCACCCACATCGCACAACTCCCGAGCGCATGCGCTACTCGGTGACGATGACCTCGCGATCCTTGTAGAAACCGCAGTTGGGGCACACGTGGTGCGGAAGCTTCACGGCGCCGCAACGGGGGCAGGTGGAACGGGAGGGGGCATCGATCTTCATGTTGGCCGAACGGCGGTGATGCGTGCGGATGCGACCCTGCTTTTGCTTAGGTACTGGCATGATGACCTTCCTTATATACTCACTATAAGGCACGAATACGCGCAAGCAGTGATATTAGCACACTGCACGATGCCCTGTACAGGGGATTTTGTGTGTGGAAATGATAAAAAGCAGCCTATCTGAATTTTATCAATCGTCGAGCTTGAGGTTCTTGAGGACCGCGAAGGGGTTGTCCGCGCCCGCGGCGTCCTCCTCCGACGCCCGCTGCGCGCAGTCGCACTGCTCGTGGTTGAGGTTCGCGCCGCACGTGGGGCAGAGCCCCTTGCAGTCGGGCTTGCAGAGCACGACGAACGGGGTGTCCGTGATGACGGCGTCCGCGATGGGCTCGGCGAGGTCGATCTCGCGCTCCGGCCCGATCACCTCGAAGCCGTCCTCGTAGGCCTCCGGGTCGTCCGGCTCGTCGAAGAGGTAGTACTCCTGGATCTCGCCGGCGATGTCGAGGTGCGCCGGGTCGAGGCACATGTCGCACGTGCCCGTCGCGCGGGCGCGCACGAGGCCGCTCACGAGCACGCCGTCGCCGGCATGCGTGAGCACGACATCGTAATCGATGCCGTCCTCGAGCGAGAACTCCTTATCGCCCACGGTGTAGGAGGCGGCATCGACCTTCCCCGAGACGGGGTAGCTGTCGCCGGGATGCTCGAGGTGGTCGGCGAGCGCGACGACCACGGGATCGAAGAGCGCCATGGCTACCAGGCACCATTCTGGTTCTGGGAGTTCGCGCCGTCGTTCAGCTGCTGGCGGCAGCGCGAGACGGTCGCCGTGAGCGACTTGAGGTTCTCCTCGAGGTGCGTGAAGACCTGCTCAGCGTAATCCTCGGCGGCATAGCGCGTCTCGCGCTCGTACTGCTGCGCGCGGTCGCGGATGTCGTCGGCCTGCTGCTGCGCGAGGCGGACGATCTCCTGCTCGCTCGCGATCGTGAGCGCCTGCTGCTGGGCGTCGGCGACGATGGAGTCTGCCTGCGAGGCGGCGGAGGCGATGAGCTCGTCGCGCTCCTTCAGGATGCGCCGCGACTTCTGCCACTCCTCCGGGTAGCTCATGCGGATCTCGTCAAGGATGTTGAAGAAGACCTCGGTCTCGATAACTTTGAACTGCGCGTTCTTGCCGAAGGGAGGCTTTGCCTCCTCGATAAGCCCCTCGAGTTCGTCTACCAAGCTCTCGATCCTCTCACCAGGAAAGTTATCGCCCGGCATCCGGTCTCCTTTCATAGACAGCCATATCGTTTCCCATGGTACCACATGGTTCGGCGTATACCCCTAGAAGCGCCCCTTGAGCGCCGCGACCACATTTGGTGGAACGAACTCCGAGACATCCCCGCCGAACGACGCGATCTGGCGCACCACAGAGGACGACAGGTAGCCGTACTGCGGGCTGCTCATGACGAAGATGGACTCGAGCTCCGGGTCGAGCCGGTAGTTGAGGTCCGCCTGCTGGAGCTCGTACTCGAAATCGGTCATCGCACGGAGGCCCTTCACCACCGCGCCAGCACCCACCTCGCGCGCGAAGTCGACGAGCAGGCCCGTGAACGGCAGGACGTCCACGCCGTCGATCCCCTCGGCGGCAAGCGCGTCGCGTGCGAGGTCGACCCGCTCCTCGAGCGAGAAGGTGGTGCCGACGCCGTTCTTCCCGAGCGACTCGGCCACCGCGACGGTGACCGTGGGGCACATGCGGCGGGCGCGCCGCACGACGTCGATGTGGCCATAGGTGATGGGGTCGAACGTGCCGGGAACGAGGACGTGTTCGATTACCTGCTGCATGCCGTTCCCCTCTCAGAGCGGACGTTTCAAACGGGTGTTAGGGTAGCACGTCATCGGCCGGCCGGGCGCCGGGCGCGCAATCGGTATGAGAAGCCCATGCAAGGACGTCGATCACCGTGGAGCCGTAGCGCTTCTCGCGCAGAAGCTCGAAGCCCGCAGGGCGCGCGCCCGGCATGTCGGCGCGGTGCTCGAAGAGCGCGATGGCGCCCGGGCGGACGAGGCCCGCGGCCGCGAGACCCTCGAGCAGCTCCTCGGCCGGTGCGGGGCCGAGCGCGTAGGGCGGGTCGATGAGCACGAGGTCATAAGGGGCGAGCGGCATGCGGCCGCGCGCGAGGTGCGCGAGGACGTCGCCGACGACGACCCGCCAGGCGTCCCGCGGCGCGCGGACAGCCTCGAGGTTGCACCGGACGAGCGCCGCAGCGCCCCGATCGATGTCGAAGAAGGCGCACGACGCCGCCCCGCGCGAGAGCATCTCGATGCCCATCGCGCCGGAGCCCGCAAACGCGTCGAGCACGCGCGCGCCCTCGATGCCCTCCGCGAGCGCCGATTCCGCGATCGAGGCGCAGGCCTCGCGCACCCGATCGGTCGTGGGGCGCGTCACCTCGCGCCCGCGCGGCTCCTCGATGCGCCGCCCGCGCCATGTGCCGCCGACGATCCTCATCCGCCGCCCACCTCCTTGAACACGTCGCCATAGCGCCGCACGACCTCATAGCGCAACGGAAGGGTCGCGGGCGCCTCGAGCGCATGAGCATAGCGCAAGATCTCGCGCGCATCCATATGCGCCGCCTCGATGATCGCCGAATCCGCATCGAGGTCGACGAAGCGCAGGAACACCCCACCGTGCTGGCGCAGGCCGAGGATCTCGCCCTCGTGGCGCAGGCGCAGGTCGAGCTCGGCCAGGGCGAAGCCGTCGGAGGTGCGCGCGAGCGCCTCGAGCCGCTCGCGCGCCGTCGAGCGGCCGGACGCGGCGTCCGCGCGCCCCATGATGAAGCAGCGGCCGGGCACGTCACCGCGGCCGACGCGGCCGCGCAGCTGGTGCAGGGTGGCGAGACCGAAGCGGTCGCCGTCCTCGATAAGCATCACCGTCGCCTCGGGCACGTCCACGCCCACCTCGACGACCGTCGTGGCCACGAGGACCTGCGCCTCCCCCGTCCGGAAGGCCTCGATGGCCTCGTCCTTCTCGCGCGAGGAGAGCTTGCCGTGGAGCGCCCGGACAGAGATGCCAGGCAGCACCTGCCGCAAGTGCTCGACCTCGCGCTCGACGCTGTGGAGGCGCGGGGCCGCTCCCCCGCCCTCCTCGTCCGCCGCGCGCGCGGCCGGCACGTCGTCGAGCTCGGAGGCGTCGTCGCCCTCCGCGACGAGCGGGCAGATGACGTAGGCGCGCTGGCCGACGGCGACGCAGTCGCGTATGGCGCCGTAGGCGATGTCGCGGTTCGCGGGGGTGAGCACCTTTGTGGTCACGCCGGCGCCCGCGCGGGGCCGGGTGCGGATGACGCTCGTGTCGAGGTCGCCGTAGACGGAGAGCGCGAGCGTGCGCGGGATGGGCGTCGCCGTCATGACGAGCAGGTCCGCGCCCTCGCCCTTCGCGCGCAGGGCGTTGCGCTGCCGGACGCCGAAGCGGTGCTGCTCGTCGATCACCACGAGGGTGAGCCGCTTGAAGACCACGTCGTCCGAGAGCACCGCATGGGTGCCGAAGAGCACGGTGAGCTCGCCCGCACCGAGGCGCCGCACGATCTGGGCCCGCTCGGCGGCGGGGGTCGCGCCCGTGAGGAGCGCCCAGGAAATGCCGGCCGCGTCGAGCACGGGGCCGCATTTCACGGCGTACTGCTGCGCGAGCACGCTCGTCGGCGCCATGACGCAGGCCTGGGAGCCGGTATCGGCCACCGCGGCGAGCGCCATGCAGGCAACGGCGGTCTTGCCCGTGCCCACATCGCCCAGAAGCAGGCGGTTCATGATATGGCGTCCGTCGCACATGTCCCCGAGGATCTCGGCGACCGCCTGGTCCTGCTCGTCGCTCAAGGTGAAGGGCAGGGCGCGCCTGAGCGCCTCGACGCGCGCGCCCGCCACGTGCGCGCAGGGCGCGACCCCAAGGAGGTTCGCGTCGTTGCGCACGCGCAACCCGAGCTGCAAGATGAGCAGCTCGTCATAGGCGAGGCGCTGCCGGGCGCGCTCGCGTTCCGATTCAGAGGACGGGAAATGCAGGGCGCGCACCGCGCGGGAGGCGCTCATGAGGCGGCGCCGCGCCCTCAAGCGCGCGGGCACCACGTCGGGGAAGCCCTCGACGCGCTCGAGCGCGCCGGCGACGATCCGGCGCATCCACGCGACGGAGATGCCCTCGCCCACCGGGTGCACGGGCAGGATGGAGCCCGCCGCCTCGCGCTCGTCGAGCTTCTCGTAATGCGGCGAGCTCATCTGCTTGAAGCCGTAGGAGAACTCGACCTTGCCCATCACGGCCAGGCGGTCGCCGGCCTTGAGCTGCTGGGCGATCCAGGGCTGCTTGAAGAACGCGACCTGCATCACGCCCGTCTCGTCGAGAAGCGAGACCTCCACCACGGAGAGGCGCGGCTTCGGGCGCTTCTCGCGCACGCGGTCGACCGTCGCCACGACCGTGCACACCGCCCCCAGGGGCGCCTGCTCGATGGTGTAGGCGTGCGTGAAATCGAGGTAGCGGCGCGGAGCGTGCATGAGGAGGTCGCCCACGCGCTTGATCCCCAAACGCCTGAGCGCCTCCTCACGTGCACCGGAAACATATTTGAGCCGCCCGATATCCTCGTCGAGCGCACCGGCGGCAAGCAGGCGCTCGCTGGCCGGCGAGAGCGAATACGTGCGCTCGGAGGCGGGCATGCGTCTACTCGATCGAGAAGATCACCGGGTAGAGCGGCTGCTCGCCACGGTGGGAGTCGATCTCGAGGTCGGGCTGAGCCTCCTCGATCGCGGCAATGAGGTCCGCGAACGCCTCGTCGCTCAGATCGGAGCCCGCGAGGATCGTGAGCGAGTCGCCCTCCTCGTCCTCCTGCATGCGGTTGATGCAGTCGAGCGTCACCTGCTTCACATCGGAGCCCACGACGTCGATCGAGCCGCCGATGATGCCCATGACGTCGCCCGCATGGATGGGCGAGCCGTCGGACGCGGAGCTGTCGCGCACGGCGGTGGTGACCTCGCCGTCGCGCACCTCCGAGAGCGCCTCGGTCATCGCGGCGACGGCGTCCTCGAGCGAGGAGTCGGGCAGGACGGCGAAGAGCGCGGAGAAGGCCTGGGGCACGGTCTTGGTGGGCACGACGGCGACGCGCTTGTCGGTGCAGGCGCTCGCGGCGGCCTCGGCGGCCATGCGGATGTTGCCGTTGTTGGGCAGGATGATGACGGACTCGGCGTTCACGCGGGAGACCGCATCGAGCAGATCCGCGGTGCTCGGGTTCATGGTCTGGCCGCCGGAGACGATCTCGTCCACCCCGAGCGACTTCAGGATCTCCGCCTGGCCGGAACCGGCGGCGACGGCCACGAAGCCCAGCGGCTTGGGCGGCACGGCAGCGGCGGCGTCCTCGTCCGCATGGATCTTCGCGGTGCGCTCGGCGCTCTCCATATCCATGTTGTGGATGAAGACCTCATAGACCTGGCCGAGCTGGAGCATGTGCTCGAGCACGAGGTTCGGCGTGTTGGAGTGGACGTGGATCTTGTAGTCCGGGTACGCGCCCACGAGGAGCTCGCAGTCGCCCATGGAGGCGAGGAAGGCGAGGCACTCGTCCTCGTCGAAGGGGGCGTCGGCCTTGAAGAGGAACTCGTTGCAGTAGCGGTATTCCGAGCCCTCCCAGTCGTCGTTCGCCTCGATCTTCACCTGGGAGAGGGCGTCGGCGCGGGCGGCGTCGGCGTCGAAGGTGGCGGAGAAGTCCTCGGCCTTGACCGTCGAGCGGCCGAACGCCGCGGCGACGAAGTTCTCGAGGAAGATGGCGAAGCCGAAGGCGCCGGAGTCCACGACGCCGTTCTCCTTGAGCACGGGCAGCAGGTCCGGGGTGCGCGCCACGGACTCGTAGGCCTCGACGACGATGGCGTCGAGCGTGGCCTCGACCGACTCGTGCGCCTTCGCGCAGGCGTCGGCGCGGGTGGAGATGTCGCGCAGGACGGTGAGGATCGTGCCCTCGACGGGCTTGCGCACCGCCTTGAAGGCGACCTTCACGGCGTTGCGGAGCGCGGAGGCGATGTCGCCCGAGGTCACCGGGTCGCTAGCGCCCACGAGGCCCTCGGCCACGCCGCGCAGGATCTGCGAGGTGATGACGCCGGAGTTGCCGCGCGCGCCCATGAGCGAACCATGGGTGATGGCCGCGGCGATGGCCTCCATGTCGGCGTCGGCGCCGAGGCCGGAAAGCTCGCGCACCACCGAGGCGAGCGTGAGCGACATGTTCGTTCCCGTGTCGCCGTCAGGCACCGGGAACACGTTCAGCTTGTTGATGTCCTCCGCCTTATCGGAAACCGCGGCGGCAGCGATGGGAAAGCAGGTTCGGATGGTCTTCGATAGCATCTGCGCATCTCCGTCTATCTTGTGTGGGCGTACGTATCCGGGCTGGCTAGCCGCGGTTCTTCAGCGCGTCAACGTGGATGATAACCTTGAGCTTCGCGGGATCGATCTGCGCGATCTCCTGCAGGGTAAAGGTCACGGCGCTCGAAAGGTTCGCGCACACGGACTTCATGTTGACGCTGTCCTCGAGCACGACATGCAGGTCGACCTCGAGGTGATCCTCGCGCGTCGAGACGAGGACGCCCTTGCGCAGGCGCTCATTGACGAGGATGCGGACGCTGTCGACGCCCTGAAGCTGCTCGGCCATGCCCACCACGCCGTAGCAGGACATGGCGGCGTAACCGGCGATATCGGCGATGACGTCGTTCGAGACACTCAAAGATCCTGGTATGAGTTCAGACACGGGAATCTCCTTTTCTGATGCCCTGGCTTGGCATAGCGCGTACAGGGGTAATCTCAAACAGTTTACTACGTCGCGCGCCGTGCTGCAGGCGCGATGTGCCGCGCCCATGCGAACGACAAGTTCCCGTGCGCCGCAGGCGCGGGCGCGCAGCGAAACGGACGGGCATACAACGAAAAACCGGCGGCACCCGCTCGGGCACCGCCGGTTCGGCAACATATGAGGCGCGCGCCCGAAAGGACGCCGTACCGCTCCCCTACTCCTCGCCCTCGTCGGCAAACTGGGCGTTGTAGAGCTCGGCGTAGAAGCCGTTTTTTGCGAGCAGCTCCTCGTGCGTGCCGGACTCCACGATGTCGCCGTCGCGCAGCACCAAGATCATGTCGGCGCTGCGGATCGTGGAGAGGCGGTGGGCGATCACGAAGCTCGTGCGCCCCTGCATGAGGGCGTCCATGGCGCGCTGGATGCGCTCCTCGGTGCGCGTGTCCACGTTGGAGGTCGCCTCATCCAGGATGAGGATCGGACGATCCGCGATGAAGGCGCGCGCGATGGTGAGGAGCTGACGCTGGCCCTGGCTCACGTTCGAGGCGTCCTCGTTGAGCTCGAAGTCGTAGCCGCCGGGGAGCGTGCGGATGAAGTGATCCGCGAGCGCGGCGCGGGCGGCGGCGTGGACCTCGTCGTCCGACGCGTCGGCACGGCCGTAGCGGATGTTCTCCAAGATCGAGCCCTTGAAGAGCCAGGTATCCTGCAGCACCATGGCGAAGTTGCTGCGGAGCTCGGCGCGCGGCATGTCGCGCACGTCGATCCCGTCGACCGAGATGGAGCCGGCGTTCACGTCGTAGAAGCGCATGAGCAGCTTCATGAGGGTCGTCTTGCCCGCGCCCGTCGGGCCCACGATCGCGACCGTCTGGCCGGGCTGAACCTGGCAGCTGAAGTCGTGGATGATGGTCTTCTCGGGCACGTAGCCGAAGCGCACGTGGTCGAAGGTGACGGCGCCGCGGCAGGCGGGCAGCTCGCGCTCGGGGGCATCGGGCGTCTCCTCGGGCTCGGCGAGGAACTCGAACACGCGCTCGGCGGCCGCCGAGAGCATCTGGAGCATGTTCGACACCTGCGTGAGCTGGGTGATGGGCTGCGTGAAGTTGCGGACGTACTGCATGAACGCCTGGATGTCGCCCACGGTGATGGCGCCTGAGACGGCCAGGAACGCGCCGATCGAGACGACCGCGACGTAGGCCAGGTTCGCCACGAAGTTCATGATGGGCTGCATGAGGCCGGAGAGGAACTGCGAGCGCCAGCCGGAATCGTAGAGCCCCTTGTTCTGGACGTCGAAGTCGGCGACCGCGCGCTGCTCGCGGTTGAAGACCTTGATGACGGTCTGGCCGGAGAAGCTCTCCTCGATGATGCCGTCGACGCGGCCGAGCAGCGCCTGCTGGCGGCGGAAGTAGCGCTGCGAGGTGCGCACCACGAGCACCACGAGCACGAGCGAGACGGGCACCGTGAGGAACGTGACGCCCGCGAGCACCACCGAGACGGAGAGCATCATGACGGTCACGCCGATGAGCTGCGTGATAGAGGTGATGAGCTGCGTGACGCTCTGGTTGAGCGACTGGCCGAGGGTGTCGACGTCGTTCGTCACGCGGGAGAGCACATCTCCCACGGAGTTCGTCTCGAAGTACCCGAGCGGCATGCGGTCGACCTTGGCGATGATCTCGCGGCGCAGGCGGTAGCACACGCGCTGCGTGATGCCCGTCATGAGCCAGCCCTGGAGGAAGTTGAGGAACGCGGCGAGCACGTACAGGCCGAGCAGCGTGAGGAGGATCATCCCGATGCGCGCGAAGTCGATCGTGCCCGTGCCGGCGACCTTCGCCGCGAGCCCCTGGAAGAGCTCGGTGGTCGCCTGGCCCAGGATGCGCGGGCCCATGACGTTGAACACGACCGAGCCGATCGCGCAGGCGATGGCGATAACGAGCGCGATGCGCTCATGGGCGATGTAGGCGATGAGGCGCTTGATCGTCCCCTTGAAATCCTTGGCGCGCTCAGCGGCAGGCCCGCGCCTTCCCATCGGTCCCGGCATCAGCGCTCACCCCCTTCCGGAATCGCGCCCTCAAAGGCGGCGTCCCCCGCAAGGCCAAGCTCCTCGGGAGAGAGCTGGCTCTTCGCGATCTCGAGGTACTCGGGGCACGTGCGCAGGAGCTCCTCGTGCGTGCCCTTGCCCACGACGCGGCCGTCGTCGAGCACGATGATCTGCTCGGCGTGCATGATCGTGGCGATGCGCTGCGCGACGATGATCACCGCGGCGTCGCCGGCGCGGCGCGCGAGCTCGGCGCGCAGGGTCGCGTCGGTCTTGTAGTCGAGCGCGCTGAACGAATCGTCGAACACGAGCACGTGCGGGCGCGGGGCGATCGCACGGGCGATGGACAGGCGCTGGTTTTGGCCGCCGGAGACGTTGGAGCCGCCCTGCGCGATGGGGCTCTGGTAGCCGTCGGGCTTGGCGTCGATGAACTCCGTGGCCTGGGCGATCTCGGCCGCGCGGAACATGTCTGCATCGGGCATCGCGGGGTCGGCGTACTTGATGTTGCTCTCGATGGTGCCGCTGAAGAGCATACGCTTCTGCGGCACGTAGCCGATCTGCCGGCGCAGCTCCTCGAGGTCGATATCGCGGATGTCCACGCCGTCGAGCGTGATGGAGCCCTCGGTGACGTCGTAGAGGCGCGGGAGCAGCTGCACGAGCGACGACTTGCCGCAGCCCGTCGAGCCGATGATGGCGCAGGTCTTGCCCGGCTCGGCGGTGAAGCTCACATGCTCCAAGGTGGGCACGTCGGCATCCGGGTAGGCGAAGGTCACATCGTTGTACGACACCACGCCGCGCCAGCCCTCGCCGTCCTCGCGCGAGACGCGATCCTCGGGCGCGGGGTCGGCGATGCTCGTGCTCGTGGCGAGCACCTCCTGCACGCGCTCGGCGGCCACGTCGGCGCGCGGCAACATGACCGAAATCATGGTGATGATCATGAAGCTCATGATGACCTGCATGACGTAGTTGATATAGGCCATGAGGTCGCCCACCATGATGGTGCCGGCGTCCACGCCCTGGCCACCGAACCACACGATGGCAACCGTCGAGGCGTTCATGACGATGAGCATGACGGGCATGAGCACCGACATGCACCGGTTCGTGAAGATGTAGGTATTGGTGAGCGCGCGGTTCGCCTCGTCGTAGCGCTCCTGCTCGAAGGCCTGGCGGCCGAAGGCGCGGATGGGCATGATGCCCGTGATGATCTCGCGCGCGATGAGGTTGTTGCGGTCGACGAGCTTCTGCATGATGCGGAACTTCGGCATGGTGACACCCATGAGCACGCCGATGGCGATGGCGATGGCCGCGACCGCCACCACGAGGATGGGCTCGAGGCCCACCGGGTTCGAGAGCACGCGGATGAGCGAGCCAATGCCCATGCACGGCGCGAAAAGCACGATGCGCATGCACATGACGAGCACCATCTGGATCTGCTGGATGTCGTTCGTGGCGCGCGTGATGAGCGACGCGGCCGAGAAGCGGTTCATCTCCGCGGGCGAGAAGTCGAGCACGCGCTCATAGAGGTCGTGGCGCAGGTCGCGCGCGATGGCGGCCGAGGTCTTGGACGCGTTGAAGGCGGCGAGGATGGCGCACAGCGCCGAGAAGAACGCGAAGGCGAGCATCTCCGCGCCCTGGCGGAAGAGGTAGGCGCTCTGCACCTCGTTGAGGTCGACGCCCGCCTGCTCGTAGGCCTGCTTGACGTAGGCGATGGCGCGCGACTCCACCATGCTCTCGCCCGTATCGCCGAGCGACTGCACGATGGAGGCGCGGGCATCGGTGAGCTCCTCGCGCGAGATCGCGCCCGCCTGCACGAGCTGGGCGAGGTCGGTCGTGTCGATCGTGTCGCCGAAGAGGGCCTCGAGCTGCGCGGTGGGCACCTGCGCCTGCGCGCTGGAGCCCGCTGAGGAGTGCGAACCGAGCGCGTCGGCGACATCGCTCACGGGCACGCCCTGGTCGAACTGGTACACGAGCATCTCCGCCTCGCTCATGGGGCCCGCAAGGGAGGTGCGGTCGCTGTCCGTTCCGGTGAAGGTGCGGATGCCGTCCGACGCGGGCGCGCTGAAGGACGCCTCGACATCGGAGACCTCGCGGTCGGTGAGGAAGAGCTCCACCTTATCGAGGTCGGTCGCGCTGATCTTGTCGGGCACGGGGCTCTCGATGCCGTCCTGGCTGATGCCCACGTCCACGATGTCGCTCATGAGGCCGGGCAACGTGAGCTCGCAGTTCGCCTGCGCAGCGAGCAGCACGAGCGCGATGACGAGATTGATCATGTGGCCCTTGAGAAAGCGGAATATCTTCACCGGGCACTCCCCTCATACCAGATGACCCGGCACGCGACCAATGCCCCCAGGGCCGCGCCGACGCGGCGGTGAGGGTGGTGGCGACACCGGAACCATGGATTGCCAAGTAATATATTACGCACGTCGGACATGGCGGCGCACAAACGTGAGCAGATTTTTACCCTACCGCTTCCCGGCGACCCCCGCGGTTGCGGAATCTCCCGCGCGCGCCACAACTTCTTCATCATCCCGACCAACCCGCCGCCCGCATGCCCGGCACCGCCCTCCCCAGCGTGCGCACGACGAGGTCAGTGCAGCACAGCACTCTATATAATGATGTGCGGGGTCTTGCACGGGAGCGTGCCGGTGCGCGCAGGGGCCACCTCGATCGCCGTCACGGCCTTGCATGGTCAAAACGGCCGCGGCGATAAATCTCTTCATGAAGATTGCACGCATGACCACGGCTTTGTGCTATAGTTCCTATCTGTTTGTTCAGCCGGATAGTTCCAGACCACCCAAGGAGGGTTTGAATATGTCCAAAGTTTGCGAAGTCTGCGGTAAGCACCCCGTTGCTGGTCGCTCCATCAGCCACTCCCACCGCGTGACCAACCGTACGTTCCGCCCCAACATCCAGCGCGTCTACTGCGTGGTGGATGGCCAGCGCAAGAAGATGAACGTCTGCACCTCTTGCCTCAAGTCCGGCAAGGTGGCCCGTTCGTAACATTCCCGCTCCTTGGGATCTGATGCTTGATGCTATGGCGCACCCTCCGGGGTGCGCCTTTTTTATCTCGAGATACCGAGTTCCCCGCCCCAGGCGGCACGGTTCGCCGCCCGCCCTCCCCCGCTCCTCGAACCCGTCGGCAGGGATTGCGCCGGCCATCCCTCCCCACCATCCGCGACCGGTGGCGCGAATCCGCACCACCCCGCCGCGCGCACGCTGCGCGCGTATCCCCCCACTGCTTCTTCACAAGCTCTTCAAAGCGCTCACCAGCACGTTCATAATTGAAACGTTCAAAATTGTTGAAACGTTTAAATTCGCCATTTACCGGAATCTTACCGTTCGCCGAGAAATATCTTGCTAAAATCGAGGCCGTAGGATAGGTCACCATACGCAAGGAGAGACACATGGTGAAAAAGGCATCCGCGGTCCCTGAGGTCATCGACTCCGTCGACGCCCTCGAGGCCAAGCTTGCGCACATGCGCGAGGCCCAGAAGGTCTTCGCCACCTACACGCAGGAGCAGGTGGACAAGATCTTCTTCGAGGCGGCTATGGCTGCGAACAAGCAGCGTATCCCGCTCGCCAAGATGGCGGTCGAGGAGACCAAGCGCGGTGTGCTCGAGGACAAGGTCATCAAGAACCACTACGCCGCCGAGTACATCTACAATGCCTACAAGAACACGAAGACCTGCGGCGTCATCGAGCGCGACGAGGCCTACGGCATGACGAAGATCGCCGAGCCCATCGGCATCGTGGGCGCGGTCATCCCCACCACGAACCCCACCTCGACCGCGATCTTCAAGACCCTCATCTGCCTGAAGACCCGCAACGCCATCATCATCTCCCCGCACCCCGCGGCCGCCAAGTGCACCATCGAGGCCGCCAAGGTCGTCTATGAGGCGGCCGTCAAGGCCGGCGCGCCCGAGGGCATCATCGGCTGGATCGACCAGCCCACGCTCGAGCTCACGAACAAGCTCATGAGCGATGTCGACATCATCCTCGCCACCGGTGGCCCGGGCATGGTGAAGAGCGCCTACTCCTCCGGCAAGCCCGCCCTCGGCGTCGGCGCCGGCAACACCCCCGTCGTCATCGACGAGACGGCCGACGTGCTCAACGCCGTGAACTCCATCATCCACTCCAAGACCTTCGACAACGGCATGATCTGCGCGAGCGAGCAGTCCGTGACCGTGCTCGACTCCATCTACGACGAGGTCAAGGCCGAGTTCCAGCGCCGCGGCTGCTACTTCGTGAAGAAGGGCAAGGAGCTCGAGAGCCTGCGCGAGGCCATGTTCAAGAACGGCGCCCTCGACCACCGCATCCCCGGCATGCCCGCCGCCAAGATCGCCGAGCTCGCCGGCATCGAGGTGCCCGCCAAGACGAAGATCCTCATCGCCGAGGTCACCTCGACCGACCCGCTCAAGGAGGAGTTCTCCCACGAGAAGCTCTCCCCGGTGCTCGCCATGTACCACGCCAAGACCTACCAGGAGGCCGTCGACAAGGCCGAGCACCTCGTGCTCGCCGGCGGCCCGGGCCACACCGCGTCGCTGTACGTGCACCCCGCCGAGAAGGAGAAGATCGAGCTCTTCGAGAAGACCATGAAGGCCTGCCGCATCGTGATCAACACGCCCTCCAGCCAGGGTGGCATCGGCGACCTCTACAACTTCGCCATGAAGCCGTCCCTCACGCTGGGCTGCGGCTCCTGGGGTGGCAACTCCGTCTCCGAGAACGTTGGGGTGAAGCACTTGCTCAACATCAAGTCCGTCGCGGAGCGCCGCGAGAACATGCTGTGGTTCCGCGCTCCCGAGAAGGTGTATTTCAAGAAGGGCTGCACGCCCGTCGCGCTCGACGAGCTCGGTCGCGTCATGGGCAAGAAGCGCGCCTTCATCGTGACCGACCAGTTCCTCTACAAGAACGGCAACTGCCGCGCCATCGAGGCCAAGCTCGATGAGATGGGCGTCGCGCACGACTGCTTCTACGACATCCAGCCCGACCCGCGCCTGCAGGACGCCGAGCGCGGCGTGGAGCGCATGCGCCTGTTCGAGCCCGACCTCATCATCGCCGTCGGCGGCGGCTCCGCCATGGACGCCGGCAAGATCATGTGGCTCATGTACGAGCACCCCGAGGCGAACTTCGAGGACATGGCCATGGACTTCATGGACATCCGCAAGCGCGTCTACACCTTCCCCGAGATGGGCAAGAAGGCCTACTTCGTGGCCGTCCCCACCTCTTCGGGCACGGGCTCCGAGGTCACGCCGTTCGCCATCATCACCGACGCCGAGACCGGCATCAAGTGGCCCATCACCGACTACCAGCTCATGCCGAACATGGCCATCGTCGACGTTGACAACGCCATGACCGCGCCGAAGGGCCTCACCTGCGCCTCCGGTATCGACGTCATGACGCACGCCATCGAGTCCTACGTCTCCATCATGAGCTCCGACTACACCAAGGGCCTCTCCATGCGCGCCGCCAAGCTCGTGTTCAAGAACCTGCCCACGGCCTACGAGAAGGGCGCCGCCGACCCGCACGCCCGCGAGGAGATGCACAACGCCTCCTGCCTCGCCGGCATGGCCTTCGCGAACGCCTTCCTGGGCCTCAACCACTCCATGGCCCACAAGCTCGGCGCCTACCATCACCTGCCCCACGGCCTGGCCAACGCCGTCATCCTCACGCGCGTCATGCGCTACAACGCGGCCGAGAAGCCGGTGAAGATGGGCACCTTCTCGCAGTACCAGTACCCGCACGCGCTGCATGACTACGCCGAGATGGGTCGCTACTGCGGCTGCACGGGCAAGGACGATGCCGAGGTGTTCGAGAACTTCATCAAGAAGCTCGAGGGCCTCATGGACGAGATCGGCATCAAGAAGACCATCGCCGAGTACGGCGTGGACGAGAAGTACTTCCTCGACACCCTCGACGAGATGAGCGAGCAGGCCTTCAACGACCAGTGCACCGGCGCCAACCCGCGCTACCCGCTCATTTCCGAGATCAAGGAGCTCTACCTCGACGCGTACTACGGCCGCGAGCCGAAGTCCTACGAGGCGTAAGCACCGCGCACCCGCCGGCGCATAACGCGCCCACCTGATGCAGAGCGCCGTTCGCCTCGTTCGCGGACGGCGCTCTGCGCATCGAGGGGTACCATGAAGGCAAGGTTCACCCACAGAAAGGACGGTATCGCTATGATCCTCCCCGATTCCAAGATCGAGATCGCGCGTCGCGGCAACAAGGTCGTCTACGACCTGGGCGACAAGATCGCCAAGGTCTTCAACGAGACCAAGCCGGTCTCCGACGTGTTCAATGAGGCGCTCAACCTGGCGCGCGTCAACGAGTGCGGCATCCGCAGCCCGCGCGCGCTCGAGGTCGCCCAGGTCGAGGGCGACGAGACGGGCTGGGCGCTCATCACGAGCAAGGTGCCCGGCGTGACGCTCGCCGAGAAGATCGAGGCCGAGCCCCAGCGCTTCGGCGAGTACCTCGAGCAGTTCGTCGACCTGCAGATCGAGATCCACGGCTACTCCTCGCCCCTGCTGAACCTTCAGGGGCCGAAGTACGCGCGCATGATCAACGGCCTCGAGGCCATCAACGCCACGACCCGCTACAACCTGCTCGAGCGCCTCGACGGCCTCAAGAAGGGCGCGAGCGTGTGCCATGGCGACTTCAACCCCACGAACGTCATCGTGAGCGAGGACGGCACGCTCTCCGTCTGCGACTGGGCGCACGCCACCCAGGGTGCTCCCGAGGCCGACGTCGCCATGACCTACCTGCTCTTCTCGCTCACGAGCAAGGAGCAGGCCGAGGCCTACCTCGACGTGTACTGCGAGCGCGCCGACATGCCCAAGCAGATCGTGCGCCAGTGGCTCCCCGTCATCGCCGCCTCCGAGCTCGCGCGCGGCCGCAAGGTCGATGAGGAGTTCCTCATGAGCTGGATCGACGTCTTCGACTACCAGTAAGACGGGCTCTGAACGCACTTTAGCATGGAGCCCCTCGGCCTGTTCCCCTGCATCAGGCCGAGGGGCTCTTGCTATAGATGTAAATTTACCCCAGGGGTTATTTTACGTTCGCGGTGGATGAGCCATTGGGGACGGGTTCAATTGACTCGCGGATGTAAAAATACCCCTGGGGTAAATTTACATCCCGAAGAGCCAGCAGACGAGGGTGCCGCCATGGCAGGTGATGCGCGCGGGATTGGCCTCGATGACGTTCGAGATGCCCAGGTCGGAAAGGAGCGGCACCCGCGCATGGTCGAGCTCCCAGCGCATGCCGCGCTCCGACACCTCGACCCCTTCCGCGCTGATCGGCACGAAGGAGAAGCGCTTGCCCCGCGCGTCCACGATCTCCCACGCCATGCCCTCGCGCAGTACGCGTCCCTCGAAGGCGTCCTCGATCCATTCGACGCCATGGGGCCACGTCGCGAGTCGCCCGAGCACGGCGAGCGCATGGTCGGGCTTTCCGCCCACAAGGCAGGTCGCGCGCACGGGCGCCCCAGGGTGGCGCGCAGCGACCTCCGCGAGCGCGAGGCCTAGGTCCGTATCGTCCTTATGGGGGTTGTAGCGCACGACATCGAACGCGGCGGCACCCCCCTGCAGCTTCGCATGCTCAGCCGCGCGCACGCGCGCCGCGCCCTCCTGGCTCACCGAGTCGGCATCCCCGCAGAAGAGGTCGCAGGCCACCCCTGCCGCGATGAGGGCGTCGAGCCCGCGGTCGACCGCGACGATCGCCTGGCAGCCCCGCGCCGCGCGCCTGAGCGTCTCGGCCGACGCCCGCTCGGGCGAGCCGCCCACCACGAGCACGGGCGCGGCGCGCAGCCCTCGGGCATTACGCGCCATGGCTCGCACCCACCTCGTCCCAGAACGCATCCCCCAGCTCGGTGAACTCGTCCACCGCGATGTCGGCGAGCGCGAAGACCTCCTCGCGCGTGCCGCGCCCGTGCGGGTCGAAGATGCCGACCGTCCGGTACCCGGCGCCGCCCGCGCTCCTCAAGCCGAACGGCGCGTCCTCGAACACCCGCACCTCGCCGCGGGCGGGCACCTCGATGCCCTCGTGCGCGCACAGGCGGCTGAGTGCCAGATCGTACACGTCGGGGAAATCCTTCGAGCGGCCGGCCATCTCCGTCGTCACGATGACGGGGAAGAACCCCTCGAGGCCGTTCGCGGCGAGCCCCGCGCGCACGAGGTGCTCCGGCGTGGAGGTGGCGATGGCGCACGGGATGCCCGCCGCCTGCGCCCGGGCGAGGAAGGCCGGCACGCCCGCGCGCGCGGGCACCACGGTGCGGTAGGCCTGCAGCAGCATCTCGTCCAGGCGCGCGTACACATCCGCGCCGGACGCGCCCACCCCCCACGTCTCGTGGTAGGCGATGCACTCCTCCTCCACCGACAGCGACTCGAACCGAGCGAAATCCTCGGCCGTCGTCTCGACGCCGTAGCTCGCGAGCAGCTTGGGCTGGATGTCGAGCCACATGCCCATCGAGTCGATGAGCGTTCCATCGCAGTCGAAGATGAAAATGGGGGAAGCGGGCATGCTGGTTCCTTTCGCGTCGCGATCTTTCAGCATGGTAGCAGAGACGGCGCGTGCCGGCGGCGGCCCGATGAGTCAATTGAACCCGTCCCCATTGACTCAATGAGTCAAATGAACCCGTCGCCAATGGCTCCGTACCGCGACGGGACGGCTTTGTCAAGCTCGTTCGCCCACGAACCAATACCTACCGTCCCTCGCCTCGTTGCGCCCTTCCCGCACCTCCGGTGGTATCCTAAGCGTGTCCAGGTTCCACCCGCGTCCCGCCCGTGGAACGCGACCGATCGTGCTACCCGAGACGCTACGGAACCCGCGACACAGGCTATGGGATGGCAGCCGCGAGCTGCCCGGACGATTGGAAGCGCACGTGGATACCAACATCGCCGCAAACGCGGAACACAAGGCGGGCGCGTCATCCCCCGATGCTCAGGCACCCTGCCTCATCATCACCGATAACGACCGGTACCTCTTCGCCACCGGCACCTGGAACCGCAGCTGGGAGAAGCTCGGAGCCCACCCCGACGTCCAGGACGGCGTCGCGGGCTGGCATTTCGCCGTCTGGGCGCCCGATGTCCGGAGCGTCCACGTCGTCGGCTCCTTCAACGGCTGGGATGCAAAGGCGACCCCGCTCGCGCCGCTCGCCTCGAGCGGCATCTGGCAGGGCTTCGTGCCCGGCATCGCCGAAGGCGAGCTCTATAAGTACGTCATCGAGACGCACGACGGCCGCCTTCTCTACAAGGCCGATCCGTACGGTTTCTTTGCCGAGGAGCAGCCCGGCACCGCCTCACGGCTCATGGACCTCTCCGGCTACGCATGGGGCGACGGCGCCTGGCTCGATGAGCGCCGCGCCCACGACCACATGACGCAGCCGCTCAACATCTACGAGGTGCACCTGGGCAGCTGGAAGCGCCACGGCAACGAGCCGCAGGGCGAGCCCGGCCCCGACGGCACCTACCCCGGCCCCGGCGACCCCTTC